>JAYELQ010000158.1:9240-32922 GCA_034717655.1 Campylobacterota bacterium | reverse complement strand
CCAATATGTATTAACCATATTTCCACCATTTTCTTTTGTTATTATCTCATTTGCACCTAAAAACTGCCAAACACTTTTAGAAATTTGAACTGGTTTTAAATTATAATCCATACTAAAACCATACACTACAAGACCAACTATTAATACTAACTTTTTAATCATACTTTTCCCCTTTTATTGTTTAAAATAAATTATTTTTTCTAATTTAATACTTTTTTCATCTCTTTGTTTAAAATGAGAAGCTATATCAAAATCATCTTTTCCATGATTTTCTTTATATTCAGATATAAACTCATTATAAATATCTTCTAAAATAGCACTTATCTCATATTTTACTTTAGATATAGTTTTACCTTCTAAAATCTCTTCTTCTCTTGAAATCTCTTTTAAGTTTATACCTGCATATCTATTCTCTTTAGGTTGAGTTAAGCTCATCTCTATTGTTGACCTAGCTGTTCCAAACATATATTGCAACTGCTCTTTAGGGACAGAGTTATTTAAAATCTCCACCATCTCTAACTCACTATAGCCCCATCCACCTGATATTGGTAGTTCTAAGTTAAAAGTACCTTTTAAAATATCATTTACACTATCATCACTTTTTATCTCTTCAAATTTAATCAAATTCATCCTTTTCCAATTGAGTATTATTCTTTAAAATATCAATAAAATCACTTTTACTCCAAGAACCTCTAATCTGTTTTAATGCCTCTCCATCTTTTGTTAAAATAAAAAAAGTTGGTGTCATACCACTAAAATCTTTATCTAAATTAAATGGTAATTTTTCTCTATCTATAAATATTTTATCAAAAACATAATATTTATTTAATAATAAAGAAACCTCTTTATCTTTAAATACATCTATATCCATTTTTTTACAATAATAACAATATTTACTTGTAACTTCAATCATAATTAATTTATTATCTTTATTTGCTTGTGAGATTAATCTATTTTCAAAAGATGATGAAAACAAAATTGTTGTAGATAAGATAATAGATAATAGTTTTATCATTTTATAACTCCATTTTACTTTTTTTAATATATTAAAAAACATACTAAAAAAAATAAAACCAAGGAAAACCTTGATTTTAAAATATATTATACTATACCTGGATTACCTTTAATACCAATCATATCAGGTGTATCAACTTTTAAGTTACTTATATGTTTCATATTTACTAAATACTCTTCTGTAACTTCCCAAATTGGTTTACCTGGTGCTATAGAGTTAACTGTTGACCAACCAGCAACTTTATATTTTTTATTTGCATCCATAGGCTTACCTGTTTTTGTCATAGTTATATTAGTAATTCTTTTACCTTTTGGTAACATAGGATTAATTCTATAAGATATTCCACCTGTTCTTACCATATCTCCACCAGATTGTCTAAATGGATCTTCGTGGAATAAGTTATCAGCAACATCTTCTAAAATCTCATGTATTGCAGAACCTTTAATAGGTGTTACATAAGTTTCAGGGTATGTTAATGCTGTTTGAGTTGCTAAATCATCAAATGTTATTGGCTGACCTGGCATAACTGTTGTTCCCCATCTAAATCCCGGAGATAAAGAAACATCTGCACCTTTTACTTCAATTAAAGAATCACAAATAATCTGATCCCAAGAACCATTAAAGTTTCCTCTTCTAAATAGTGTTTCATCAGTAGTTGCCAATACTCTATTTAAATCTTTTAAATAAGGTTTTCTTACATCTGCAATATATTTTTTCATATCTTCATCTTCTTTAATTAAATCAGAGAAAATAGGAAGAAGTGTAAATTTATGTCCAACAACTTTACCATTTTTAACATCTAAATCAAGTACATTTAAGAATTTACCATTAGACCCGGCATTACAAACATAAGTAGTTCCATTTTCATTTGTTACAGGTACTGCTTCAGGAACACCATCGTGTGTATGACCTCCCATAATAAAGTCTATCCCTGTACAAACTTCTGCCATTTTTTTATCAACATCAAAACCATTATGAGATAAAACAATAACTGCATCTGGTTTCTCCTCTTCTCTTACTAAATCAACCATCTCTTGCATAGAATCTTCATTGATTCCAAATGACCAATCTGGTATATTTCTTTGTGGATTTGCAATAGTTGTATAAGGGAATGCCTGACCAATAACAGCAACTCTAGCTCCACCCATCTCTTTTATAGTATATGGTTTAAATGCATGACCTGTATCTTCATCATAAGCTTCAGCAGTACCTTCCATTAAAGACTCATCTTTAACTATAACATTTTGAGCTAAAAATTCTGCATCAAGTATTTTAATATTATCTAAAACTTCTTGCGCTTTATAAGTAAATTCCCAGTGTCCAACAGCTACATCAACACCAAGTTTATTCATAGCACCAACCATATCTTTACCTCTAGTTTGTAGAGCAGTCCATGAACCTTGCCAAGTATCTCCACCATCCATTAATAAAGTTTTATCAGAACCATAACTATCTCTTAAATAATCAATTACTGTTTTAAGTTGTGCAAATCCACCTACTCTACCCATAGATTCGGCATGCTTTTCAAAATTTACACAAGAAAATGCATATTCTAATCTTTTATCACCTTTGATACCATAGTGATTAAGTAATTTATCTCCAACAATATGTGGTACTTTACCAAAATTAGTATGAAATCCCATATTTACACTTGGTTCTCTAAAATATACAGGAAGAAGCTGTGCATGACTATCAGTCATATGCATAAGTCTTACATTTCCATAAGGTTTAAGTTTAAAGTAATCATCAGCTTTACCTGTATCAACCATTCTTGTATGTGAGTTTGCAAATACAGGAGCAGCTCCTAACATTGCCATCATATATACAAATTCTCTTCTACTCATTTTACTCATAATAATTCCTTTTTTTATTTTATTAATTATTTTATACCCAAAAAAAGTCAAGTTTTACCTTGACTTTTTATTTAAATTCTAAGTAATATTAATATTTATAACCATCACCTGGAACTGCTTCTCTCCAGTTCTTTTTACCTTCAGCTTCTAAAACCAAAGCACCTATAGCAAATTTACAAGCTCTTTGAGCTACATATTCAACTGTAAAGTCTTTTTTAGTTTTATCACCTTTAGGATGAACTATTTTTTTACCTGATGCTATTGCTTCTTTAGCTGCATCGATATAAGTAGAAGTAGTTACACCTTGTCTTTTAAATTCAACATTATGCTCTTTTGCAATTTTATTATATTTACTTGCAGTTGCTAACACCACTTCAACACCATTAGCTTTTACATCACAAAGTTCTCTCTCATTTAAATCAAGAACAGAAGTATAAATTTTACAACCATCTTTACTAACAGTTGTTCCAGCTACAGTATTTGGACATTGATCACTAATATCCATAACACCATCTTTATCTTTATCTGTTTTAGCTGTTGAAAGAGAAGTCATATTAGAACCACTTGTTGTACATCCTGAAAGTGATAATGCTAAACCAGCTATTATAGCCATACTATATAATTTTTTCATAATATTTACCCTTACTTTCTTATATCTGGACCGTCAACATTCATTCCATTTGACATATATGCCATGAAATAAAGTAACTCTTTCATCTCTTTACTAGATGCTTTTGGTGGATTTTGACCTTGATCTGTTACACAACCAGCCATTCTTCTTTCAAGAGTAGCAATACCTTTGTAAATATCATCTTTACCCCATTTTAATCTATATACAGGGAAATGTGTTGTATGACCTAATAAAGGAGATAAAGATTCATTTCTAACTCTTTGTCCTGTACCTTGAACATGACAAGTAGCACAAGAAAGTTTTAAATAACCTCTTTGAGTATAATAATACTCTTTACCTCTTTCATAAGTTTCAGCAGCTTCGGCACTTGTAATTTTTATATCAACTTTTTTTTCTGCTTCTGTTGTTTCATAAGCAAAATAAGACTGAAGAACAGGCATATCACCTCTTTTTTCATCCCATTTCTTTTCACCAGAAGCTACTAGACAATCATTAATTGCTGATGTTAAAGATACAACCTCTTTTCTCTCTTCATCAAAGTAAGGATAATCACCTGCTATTGTTACATCTGGAAAACATTTTTGAATTACTTTATTTTCATTATATAACTCTTCTCCAGTTTCAATTATCTCTTCATAAGGTGGCATCTCTTTTATCTCATCATAAGAAAATTTACCTTGCTTTGAAAAAGAATAGTTTCCTATACCAAACTCTTGAAACTTAAGACCTTTTTCAATGTTATTTTCTAATTCATCATCTGTAGAATATGGAAAAAAAATATATCTATTTTTTAATGGGTCTTCAAACTTCGCTTCCATATAATCAATTAATGCAAGTCTATCTTTTTCTGCTTGAGCATTAAATTCACCTGCACTTAAACTACAAGTAGCTAATGCAACTACAGCAGTAGTTTTCGCAATTTTTAATAACATATTTTCTCCTTAGTTATTTATGATAATAGATAAATAATCTCTATATATAGAGATTATTTAATTTTTTTCTTATCAGTTCTAGTGTTACCTTTAAAATCTATCCAAGTAAATTCTAACTCTTTACCTTTATTTTCACCTCTGAACTTAAAACTAACAAATGGATTTTTTGATAAAAATTGACTTGTAGATGCTTCATATACTACAACACCATCAACTTTTGCTACCATATATGTAATAAAGTTTGCTTCTTTTTTAGCTCTTTTTGCTTCATCATAACTTAACATTGCATGACTAGCCATAACTTTTGCAGTTGTAACACCTTTTTTTTCTTTTGCTTTAATTCTTGATTTTTTTGCCATTTTTTTTTCCTTATTATATTTTATTTTAAATTTTTATTTTATTATTAGTGGGATGGGGTTAAATCAACCTCCACAACCACCAGCTGTTACTTTAACAACTTGACTAACAGAATATAATGTACTACCATCTTTAACAACTGCTGTTACTGTACCTGTTTTTGCCATTTTAATTCTTAATTTATAATCTATAATTCCATTTGCAGGAACTGTATATACAGCTACTAAAGACTCAGGATTTGCATCTTGAAAAACTGCAACTGTAGAACCAGCTAATTTAGATGAAACATGTAAAGGAACAACTGCACCGTTTTCTGCAATTGCTGGAGCTTTTAATTTAACTTTACCTTCTGTTGTAGTAGATGTACCAAATAGTTCTGTCATAGCATCATTTATAGTATGACTCTTAGGACCTTCAAATGCTGACTTATTTGTTTCTCTAAAATTAACAGCACTTAATGTTGCTGGTGTTAAAACAGCTGCTACTCCTAAACCTAAACCTAAACCTAAAAATTTTCTTCTATTCATTTTATATTCCTTTTTTAATTAATTGTTTTTAAATAAGCTACAACTGCTTTTATTTCTTCATCATCTAACCAACCACTTTTACCAAATGATGGCATTGCCGATGTTGTGATTCCTCTTGCTCCATATATATCATATACTACATCATATAAATCTTTCTCATCCCAATATGCAAGACCTATTAATGCTGGACCAAAACTACCAGGGTCATTAATATTTTTACCATTTACTGCATGACAAGCTAAACAGTTACCCTCTTTGGTACCACCATTGAAGATTTTATCACCTTTTGCTATCAAAGCAGCATCTGCTAAACTTGCTGTTGTAAGTAACCCACTAATAGCTGAAACTATTAATAAACTTTTTGCCAATTTCACATTTTCTCCTTTTTAGTATAAGTCTTTTATTTAGTATAATAAATACTAAGATAATGAATTATAATCAATTTTAATAATATATGTCAAGTGCTTTTTATCTATTTTTTCATTTTATTTTATCATATAATCTAAAGTTTATTCTATTATAAATTTTATATATTAAATAATACTCTAAAGCCTTTAAATACTTGATTATAATATATTTTTATTATACTTATAAAATAAAAATATATGTGTAGATTGGTAATAAAAAAAGCTTAATAGTTTAAACTATTAAGCTTTTTTATTTATAAATTTATATTAAGAAATAATTTTTATTTACTAGCTTCTATCATATAATCTATAATAACTTTTGTTTCTTCATCAGAAAGATCCATATTACCACCTTTTGGAGGCATAGCATTAAGACCATTAATACCATTATCATAAACTGTATCTAATCCTTTTTCCATAACTTCTGCCCAAGCTTCAGCATCTCCAACTACAGGAGCACCAATAGCTGCATTAGCATGACATGCACTACAAGAAGCATCATAACCAGCTTTTCCAGGATGAACTGCACCTGTTTCTTTAACAACAGGTAAATCTCTTACAGTTGAAGCAGGAGGAGTCATCTCTGTTAATTCATTTTTAATTCTTAAAACAGGTACTTCACCTTTAATACAATCTGTCATACATCTTGTACCATTTCCATAGTTATCAATATTTGCTAAGTAATTTGTCATATTTTCAACACCTTGCTTAGGGTTTTCAGGAGTATCTACATTTGGATAAAAACCTTTTGCATTTGGCATAACAATTTTCATAAATTGCTCTTTATCCATAACAAACTCTTCATCCATCTCTTCTCCATCAATTGTAATACCATTTTCCATTAACAGATAAGCAGATATAGCATAAGTTTCACTGTTTGTTAAACTTTTAGGATGTGGAAATGGCATTGCATCTTGAATATACCAAAATAAAGTACTAGCATACGGCCAATAACTTCCGATTTTTCTTGATGGTGGTTCTTGACCAGGTTCTTCATCTGCTGGATTTTGTAACTGTAATGTTAAAGATTCTATATCACCACCAGATAAAGCAGGATATCCACCTTGTCCACCAGAACCAAAATCACCATGACACATAGCACATTGTGCATCATAAAGTTCATTACCCCATTCTATAGAACCTTCAGCTTTTTTTGGTTTACCATTTTCTAATACAACTTCACCATGTTTCATATCAAACTCAGGTAAGCCTGTACCATCAGGCATAACATCTATATTCCAAGCTGTTATCTCTTTCTTTGTAGCTTCTCTAAAATGTCCAAACTCTTTAACATTTTGAGTATTTACTTTATATTGTGTATAATAACCATCTTTAGTTTCATACTTTTTACCACCATCAACTGCAACTTCATCACTATTTGTATTATGTTTTTGAGTATCATTTACTGGAACATCTGCGCTACAAGCAGTAAGAAATGCAACCGTACCTAAGCTTATAAGCGTTTTTTTAAACATTGTGCTTTCTAATGTGTACATTATTTACCTCTCCTTTACTAGTTACTTCCCATGTTGTAATAGCATTTCTATGATATACAGACTCTACTCCAACTTTTGATGTTTCTTGATCGATTGTAGGTTGAACATTACCTGTATCATCAACTGCTCTACTTGATAATAAAAGTGGTTTACCATCCCATTTATAGATATAACTAAATCTAGTCCATGCTTTTGGTAAAACTAATCCTTTTAAGCTAGTTTCTATCCAATTATCTCCACCATCTAATGAGATATCAACATTAGTAATAGTACCTCTTCCTGACCAAGCTAAACCTTGTATCTCAATAGTATCACCTTTTTTAAGATTTGTCCACGGTTTCTCAGGACAAGGGCTTGTAATAACAGAGTTTACTTCATTTGGCCAGAAATATTGAATAGCTCTACCATCTTTTTGAAGCATTGTATATTTAGATGTTTCCTCTTTTGAGTGCCACGGCTTATCAGAAAACTCTAATCTTTTTAACCATTTAGTATTAAGATTACCTTCCCAACCTGGAACTAATAATCTTAAAGGGTAACCTTGTTCTGGTCTTAATGCTTCACCATTTTGACCCCATACAAGCATAACATCATCAAGTGCTTTATCTACAGGTAAAGTTCTTGGATTTCCAGCATTATCTGAACCTTCAGCCATCATCCAAACAGCATCTTTTTCTAAACCAATATCTTCAAGAACTGTTTTTAACATAACTCCAGTCCATTGAGCACAACTCATCATACCTTTTAGGAATTGTAAGTTATTATATTGAGGAGCTCTCCAATCCGTAGAACCATTTGCAGGACATTCTATGAAATAAATTCTAGTTTCACTTGGATATTTTTTCAAATCATCAAGTGTTAAAACAACCTCTTTTTTTACTTTACCATGAATCATAAGTCTAAATTCATTTGGATCTATTTGAGCAGTTCCACCGTGGTCTCTACAAAAAAACAATCCATTTGGAGTTATAATACCTTCAGATTCATGTATTGGACACATAGAAACAGAAGCATACATATCACCAGATGATAATAGTTCTGTTGCTCTTCTTATATTGTTATGCTCATATGGCGAAGGAAGACCATATAAGTTATCAGTAACCATATTACCTAGTTTAGTACCCCAAGGTGCTTCACCAATAATAGCTTCATCATCGGCTTTTAATTTAATAGGTGATAATACACTAGCAGATGCAGCAACACTAACACCTAGCATAGAAACTTTTTTAAAAAAGCTTCTTCTACTAATCTTTTGTTTAGATTCAACTATATTTGTATCTATATTATTATTAGTTAACAAATTAATTCTCCTTTATTTAAAACATATTTTCAATTTGAATGAATTATTATATAATAATTTATTTGATAATGTCAATAGATTTTAGTATGAATATTAGCTATTTAAATATAGGGTTTAAGTATGATTTGTTTTATTTATTTTTATAATTATCTCTACTTATTTATAATTTTTTTTAATAGTAATAAATAAGTATTTATGGGAAAAAGAGATATCTATCATATAAAATATTTAAGATATCTATTTTTTCTAAAAAAGAGTAATAAAGTAACATTAGCAAAAAATTTTACTTAATTACCTATAGAAGGTGGAGTTACAACTTGAGTATTTTCACTATTTTGGTTATTTTTTGAAGATATTCTCACCATTTGATTTATAGTTCCATCTGGATTATTATCTGTAATAACTATCTCTTGTGCTTGAGAATAAACATCATGGTCTATTACAACACTATATGGTTCCCCTGATTCAAAAGTACTATTTACAACTATAGGAAGTGATGGTGGAACAAATTTATCTCTATTACTTTTTGCTGTTTGAGTATCTATATTAGCATATACTCCATATCTTGGAACTTCAGAATTTTCCATTTTTTTATTAGACATATTAATACTTTTTAATTCTCTATTTTTTATATATTCAGTCGGGTCTTTTATATTATCAAAACTATCTATATTACTTTTTTCAATAGTAATTTTTTCTTTCTCTATACTTTCTTGACTTATAGTAACCTTATTATTTGCATTATCTTTTTCTAGATTTTTTTCTGTATCATCTTCTAAATAAACTATCTCTATATCTTTCTTTATGTTTTTAACTTCAACATCTTCTACTTTAGTTATAACTTTAGGATTTTCATCTATTTTATTATTTGGATTTTCCCCTGTAAAAAAATATAGTCCTATAACTCCACAAGTAATCCCTACAAGTATTATATTTGTATTATTCATATCTATTACTGCTTTATAAATGCATTAACAGATTTATTAGTTAAAATAGTACCACCATTATACGTAATTTTATAAAGTTGATTAAACTTTTCCACAATTTCAATCTTCTCTATTTTAATATCTTTTTTAAATAGTTTTGATAATTGTTTTTGTGCAAACTCTTTTTTAGGTAATCCCATTTTATTTTTACATTTTACTAACTCTATCTCCATTGGTGGTGGTAAAAATAATACCATTGGTGGTATCATAGCACAAGAGTCAGGTTTTTTGTTTTTAGTTTCTTTTGATTTATTATTTTCTACCACATCAATATTTGGAACCATTGGTGGCATCATTGGAGGCATATCTAAAGCATTTAACATTGTTGCTAAAGCTATAGATAAAGGTGTTAGTTTTTTTAGTATCATTTTATTTTATCCTTTTTTTTAAGATAAAGTAATGATACCAAAAAACTCTTTTAAGTTAAATAAAGTTTATAAGTTAAAGCTATACTCTAGACTCTTCTCTTCTTTGTAAATAATCCCAATCTTTATCTACTCTTTTTTGCCACTCATCAATTAAATATTCATACTCTTTTTTAAATAGATGTTTAAATCTTGGTTGAACACCTAAATAATCTCTTACAGGAACAATATTTTTTGGTCTATAAGTGATGTTTAATTCTCTACCATCAATAATTTCATATAATGGGAATACTAAAGAATCTGTAGCCATATCAGAAACTTCAATTGTTTGATGAATAGGGAATTTCCACTCTGTTGTACAAGCAGACATAGCATTGATATAAACAGGACCTTTTGTATCAAAACCTTTATGTACTTTCTTAACCATATCTTTCCATTTATTTGGAGCAACTTGAGCTACATAAGGAGCACCATGTGCTGCCATAATTTGAAGCATATCTTTTTTATGTTGCTTTTCACCATAAGAGTGAGAACCAGCTGGAGTAGTTGTAGCACTTGCTCCTATTGGAGTCGAAGAACTTCTTTGACCACCAGTATTTGCATATACTTCATTATCAAGACAAACATACATCATATCATGTCCTCTTTCAAAACAACCAGAAACCCATTGGAATCCAATATCATAAGTAGCACCATCACCACCAAATGCAATAAACTTAGGCTCTGGAGTGTCTGCTGATATTCTACCTTTTGATCTTAAAGCTTTATTTGCAGTTTCAGCACCTGCAATTGCAGTTGAAGAATTTTCAAAACCAATATGAATCCACGAACAATCCCATGAAGTATGTGGATAAATAGCAGTACAAACTTCTAAACAACCAGTTGAAGCTGATACAACTAAGTTATCATTTGTTGCATTTAAAATCTCTCTTACAATAATACTATGAGCACAACCTGGACATAAAACATGTGCACCTTCAAATCTTTCAGCAGCTGTTGAAAAAGATTTTAAGTTTTTAATCTCTTTATTTCCTTGTGGAGCACATCCACCTAATAAACTACAACTCATTTTCTATCCTTCTACACTATAATAATTTAATTCAGGTCCTCTAACACCAATCCATCTTTGGATTGAACCGTTTAATTTTCCTGCTTCAACTTCTGCTTGAGCATCTCTATAGATATCACTTAAATTCTCAATATTAATATCTCTTCCACCTAATCCATAAATTAAATTACTTAATAATGGTCTTGCAGATGTATTAAATAGTGCTGATGAAACATCATTAAATAATAATCCTGTTTGTCCACCTGGTGCTGATCTATCCATACAAACAACTGCTTTAGCATTTTTTAATTCTTTAACTAATTTATCCATTTGAGTTGGTCTAAATACTCTTGGCATTAATACACCAGCCTTTATACCCTCTTCTCTCATTTTATCACACGCAACTTGAGCAGTTTCATATGTTGTACCCATACAAATAAGAATAATTTCAGCATCTTCAGTTCTATGAGTTTCAATCATATTGTATTTTCTACCACTAACTTTTTCAAAATCAGCAAAAACTTCTTCTATAACTGATACAGAATCCATCATAGCTTTATTTTGTTTAGCTTTATGCTCAAAATGCCAATCTGATTCTGTTTGAACACCGTGTGTTACAGGTTTATCAAAGTTTAACATAGAGTTAACTTCTTTATAATCACCTACAAAATCATAAGCTGCATCATCAGATAAAGGTCTAACATTTTGTGCTTTATGAGAAGTTAAGAAACCATCTTGATTTACAATAACAGGAAGTCTTACATCTAAATGCTCACCAATTCTAAATGCACATAAAACTAAATCATATGACTCTTCAGGAGTACATGCATCAATAGATATCCAACCAGATTGGTTAGCAAGATACATATCAGAGTGGTCACCATTTACATTAAGTGGTGCAGCTAAAGCTCTATTAATCATACAAAGTACAATAGGTAATCTCATACCAGATGCTTGATATAAAGTTTCAACCATAAGAGCTAAACCTTGAGAAGAAGTAGCAGTTGCACTTCTAGCACCAGCAGCTGAAGCTCCAATACAACCAGACATAGCAGCATGTTCAGATTCAGTCATAATCATCTCACCATCTACATAACCATTTGCATTATGTGACGCATATGATTCAACTGTACCTGTTGATGGTGTAATTGGATATGCAGAAACTACATCAACACTTGCTTGTCTTAATGCATGTGAATTTGCAACATTTCCATCCCAAACTTCAACACTGTTTAATTCCATACTTCTTTTATTTCTATACATTACTATTCACCTTTCTTTTTTTTCTCTGGCCATTGAGTCAGAGCATCTTCATTTTTTGTATTTTCATCAAACATAATTAAAGATTTTGGATTTGTAGGACAAACTTCAGAACAAATACCACAACCTTTACAGTGGTCATAATCAATTCCAACCATCTCTTTATCTCTTGAGATAATAGATGTATCAGGACAATATAACCAACAATTTTGACAATCTATACAAAGGTCAACATTCCAAACTGGTTTTACAACTCTCCAATCACCAACATATTTATTCATAGAGTTTGTTTCTGCAACTGGTCTATCTTCTGGTTGAACATTTACAACAGTATGGTCTATCTCACCTTCAAAAGAGAAACAAGCAGCACCAGGTACTAATTCATCCCAACCCATATCAAAAATTGAATTTTCAAACTGATCTTTACTTTTATATAATTTATTTACTACATCACTATGTTGTGCCATTATTTACCCCTATTTAACTTCATCGTATGCTCGCTGAATAGCTAACATATTTGCTTCTACAATCTTTTCTGGAAGTTTATTTAATATCTTCTTCATTGCTTCTTTAAAATCATCAATTGGATGAACTTCGCTTATTTTCATAAATGCTCCAAGAACTGGTGTATTAGGAATAGGTCTTCCTATAGTTTCTTGAGCAATTTTTAAACAATCAACTACATATAGATTCTTTTCTTTACCTTCTAAAGCTGGAATTAAAGATATTAATTCATCTTTTTCAAGGTGAGTAGTGATAATATATTGTGTATTTTCATCGCAATCTTCTGTAATATTATCAGAAAAAGCTAGACCTGGATCTATAACAAATACATAATTTGGACACATATATCTTTCATGATTTAATAATAAATCATCATCAACTCTATTATATGCAGTCATAGCTGCACCTCTTTTTGCAGATCCATAAAAAGAAAAAGCTTGTACCTGTTTACCTGTTTCAGCTAAAATTGAAGCCAAACCTTTTGCACCTGTTACAGCACCTTGACCAGCACGACTGTGCCATCTTATTTCTAGCATATTATCTCCTAATTCCTATAATTTTATGACATTTAACAATCATAATTATGTTATTTAATTTTAAACAATTACAACTTACATTATGCTTTAAAAAATATTGTTTTAAATAGTTTTAATTTTTATTAATAAATTTGTAACATTACAATAGATAATAATATATATATTTTATAATAATATAATAGTTGCTAAACCTAAAAAACTAAAAAAACCTACAATATCTGTAATTGTAGTTAATAATACAGTGCTACCTATAGCTGGGTCTATTTTTAACTTTTGTAAAAGCAAAGGTATTATACTACCAAAAAAACCTGCACTCAATAGATTTATAACTATAGATATAGCAATAACAACTCCAAGAAGTGGAATATTAAACCAAAAATATGATATTACCCCAATAATAATAGCAAATAATATCCCATTTGCTAAAGATATAATAACCTCTTTTATAATAGTCTTTTTTGCATCTTCACCTTCAATATCCCCTAAAGCCATCTGCCTTACAGTTACAGTTAGTGTTTGCGTTCCTGCATTTCCACCCATAGAAGCAACAATAGGCATCAATACAGCTAATGCAACTAAAGAGTGTATTGTTTCATCAAATAAACCTATAATAAAAGATGCTAAAATAGCTGTAAATAGATTTATAGAAAGCCATACTGCTCGTGTTTTTCCTATTTCAAAGATTCTCTCCTCTTGTTCAGCATCATCATCAACACCTGCTAAATTATAAATTTGTTCAGTTGCACTCTCTTCTATAATATCATAAATATCATCTGATGTAATTCTTCCTATTAGTTGATTATTTTCATTTAAAACAGCAATAATATTTAAATTATAATTAGTAACCATCTCTATAACATCTTTTATATTAGATTTATGATTTACACAATATGTTAAAAATTTATCTTTTGGTATATCACTATAATATAGATGATGTTCAAAAAGTATCAACTCCTCTAATCCAACAGAACCTAAATATTTAGAATTATTATCTATAATATGAGCATGCCAAATATTATCTATTTTATCATTATCTTTTAACTTTTTTAGTCTTTTTAGTGAAGAGCCTATATTTTCAGATATATTTACACTAAAAATTTCTGTTTGCATATAAGCCCCAGCTTCATCTTCATTATAAGATATAAGTTGGGATATAACTTTCTTTTCATCATCTTTAAAATTATCTAAAATATCATTTGCTACTTTTTCATTCTCTTCACTTACATTTTGAATAAAATCAGCTGTATCATCTGTATCCATTTTAGAAGCAATATCTGCTACTTTTTTATTTCCAAATATTTCAGCTATCTCTTCTTGAATATAAGGGGGCATCTCTGCTAATATATCTGCAAAAAGTTTATGGGGTATTTTTTTTAATATTTTAAGATATTTTTCTTTAGATAATTCCCGTAGGTCTAATAATAATTCAACAAAGTCATAAGGATGAATAGTAGTCTTATCAGACTTATACTTTTTAATCTCATTTTTTATATCTTTAATAATTAAATCTGATTTAAAAATATTATCTTTCATACTATTCTCCTAATGTTAAATTATGTGTAATTAATTCAAATATTAATCTTCTATTCTTATCATTGATGGCTTTACAGTAACAACACCTGTATCTTTTAATTTTAATAAAGCTTCTTTTATATCTATCTCTATAGATGTATGTGTCATTAATAGAAGATTAGCTTTATTTTCTTGAGAAGTTTTTTGAACCATTGTTTTTATAGATATATTTTTATCTGCAAATATTGATGCTACTTTAGCCAATACTCCACTTTTATCTTCAACTTCTAATCTAATATAATATTTTGATTTAATATTATCTAAATTTGCTAATAGTAATCCATCTTCAAGAGGTTTATTAAAACCTAACATAGGTGTAGATTTTCCACCCCTTGCAATATCTATAATATTAGCAATTACAGCACTTGCAGTTGCATCACCACCAGCCCCAGCCCCATAATACATAGTTTCTCCAACTTTATCTCCAATTACAGAGATACCATTCATTACACCATCAACTTTTGCAATCATTTGAGTATTTGGAATAAGAACAGGATGAACTCTAAGTTCAACTTCATTATCTACTTTTTTAGCAATACCTAAAAGCTTTAATGAATAATTAAACTCTTTTGCAAAATCAATATCTTCACTAGATATATTTTCTATACCTTCTATTAAAATATCTTCAGGCTTAGCATCAATACCATAAGCAATAGATGCTAAAATCAGAAGTTTATGTGCAGCATCAAAACCACCAACATCAAATGTTGGGTCTGCTTCTGCATATCCTAACTCTTGAGACTCTTTAAGTATAGTATCATATTCAACTCCATCATTTATCATTTGAGTAAGCATATAGTTACAAGTACCATTCATAATACCTTTTATAGATTCTATATGGTTTGCACTAAGTCCATCTCTTAATGCATTAATAATAGGTATACCTCCAGCAACAGCAGCTTCAAATTCAAAAGCAGTATCACCAGCAATCTCCTGAAGCTCATATCTATGGTATGCTAAAAGTGCTTTATTTGCAGTTACT
Source organism: Campylobacterota bacterium (assembly GCA_034717655.1). Taxonomy (GTDB): domain Bacteria; phylum Campylobacterota; class Campylobacteria; order Campylobacterales; family Arcobacteraceae; genus JAIOSF01. The sequence continues at coordinate 17,151 of JAYELQ010000158.1, read as the reverse complement.
ACAGATTTGCCACTTTCTAATGCTTTTTTTACAACATTATAAGCATCATCTACCCCACCCATAAGCTCTACTACAATATCTATATCTTTATCATCCAAAATATCATCAACATTATCACTAAGTTTTATATTAACATCTCTTTTTTTAGAAAGGTTATTAACTATACCTTTTGTAACTTGTAGTTCAACACCTGCTCGTGCAGTAATTATATCTTTGTTATCTTCTAGTATTTTACATACACTAGTACCTACTGTTCCAACTCCAACTATACCTATTTTTAACATTTAATCAACCTTTTCTTTATATTCTTTTAAAAACTTTTTAATATTTCTTGCTGCTTGTCTAATACGGTTATCATTTTCAATTAATGCTATTCTTACATAGTTATCTCCATGCTCACCAAAACCAATACCAGGTGCAACAGCAACTCCAGCTTCTTTTAGTAATTTTTTAGAAAACTCTAAAGAACCCATATATGCAACTTCTTTTGGTAATTTTGCCCATACAAACATAGTTGCTTTATTTCTTTTAATTGGCCAACCAGCTCTATTAAATGCTTCTATTAATATATTTTGTCTATGGTCATATTTACTAATTATATCTTCTACACATTGTTGGTCACCATTTAAAGCTACTGTAGCAGCTACTTGAATAGGTGTAAACATACCATAATCAAGCCAAGATTTTATTTTTTGTAAAGCTCCAATTAGTTTTGTATTTCCTACAAAAAAACCTACTCTCCAACCTGCCATATTATATGATTTACTTAGTGTAAAACTCTCAACAGCAACATCTATTGCACCCTCTACTTCCATTATAGATGGTGTTTTATATCCATCAAATGTTATATCACCATAAGCAATATCAGAAATAATATAAAATCTCTCTTTTTTTGCCATAGCTACAAGTCTTGTATAAAATTTAGGAGTTACAGTTGCAGTTGATGGATTATGTGGAAAATTTACTACTACATATTTTGGTTTTGGAGAACTATTTTTAAATACATTTTCTAAATCACTTAAAAATCTATCTTCATCTATATTATAATCTTCATCAAATTCTAACCCAAACTTAACTACATTTCCACCTGCTAATATAAAAGCATAACTATGTATAGGATATGTAGGGTCTGGAACCACAGCTACATCACCAGGATTTGTAATAGCATAAGCTAAATGTGCATAACCCTCTTTACTTCCCATTGTTGCAACACATTGTGTTTGAGGGTCTAAATCAACATCATATCTTCTTTTATACCATCCAGATATTGCTTCTAAAAGTTTTGGTATACCTTTTGAAGATGAGTAACCATGTGTTTTTGTTTTTTGTGCTGATTCTACAAGTTTTTCTCTAATATGTTCAGGTGTATCTCCATCTGGATTTCCCATACTAAAATCTATTACATCATTTCCAGCTCTTCTTTGAGCCATTTTTAAATCATTCACCTCTGCAAATACATACTTCGGTAATCTTTTTATTCTATCAAATTCTATCTCATTAAACATACTATTTTTCCTTTCCTTTAACTGTTATAGTCAATCCTCTTTTTATATTTATTAAGTTATGCAAATCTGTAATTTTTATATACTTACTATTTACTGGTATTATTATTTTAAACTTTCTATATTGTCTATTCTTTTTAATAACTTTTAATATATTTAAATCTTTATCAAAAAAAACAATACTAGGAAACCAATGATTTAGTTTTGTACTTTTTACTTCTAAAACTTCAGCATTATTTTCTATTTTTAAAAAATATGGACGAAGTGGTTTTTGAAATTTAACTTTTTCATTTATATCTATTTTCATAGTTTCACTAAAAGATATTTTTTTACAATCTATTTTATATACCCAATTATTAAAACCAATATTGTTAATCTCTAAAATTTTACAATTTTCTTTCTTTAATTCTTTTAAAAAAAAGACAGAATCCATCATATATTCAGCTTTAAATATTATTTTCCATTCTAAAACATCATCTTTTTTATTGAATTCTTTTGTAAGGTAGTAGTTATATCCTAAAGAGTGCATTATATTATTCAAAATATAATATCCCATCATAAAATTACTATTTATTTGATATGTTATTGTTATATCTTGAGGTTTTTTTAGTTTTAAATTTAATAAACCATTTTTTTTAAGAGAATTAAATAGTTTATAATATTTAATTTTTTTATTTATTATAAATTTATTTTGATCTTTATATAAAAAATGAATAAGCTTAGAGTTTATATTATAGCTTCTATCCCCTATTATATTTTTAACTTTATCTTCTATAATATTCCCATATACTATAGAAGATAATAAAACTATATTTAATATAAGATATCTGAACATATTAATATTTAAATATCTATTTTAACTCATAAATTAAAATACCAGCAGCAACTGATACATTTAAACTATCAAAATTATTTGACATACCAATAGATACTTTTAAATCAAGTTTTTTTCTTAACTTTCCAGATAAGCCTGTAGATTCATTTCCTAAAAATAAAGCGATTTTTTGATTTTCTTCCCTTTGGATATCTTTAACTTCATAGCCATCCATATCAGCCCCAACTAAACTAAAACCAACTTGCTTTAACTCATTTGCTAAATCATAACTATTATAATATACTCCAATAGGTATATCTAACATAGCCCCACTACTTGTCCTTACAATTGGTGTTGGATAAAAGTTTTTATGTCCGCAAACAATAACACTATCAACACCCATAGCATAACAACTTCTAATAATAGCACCTATATTACCAGCATCGCTTAAACCATCAAGAACTACAATAAATTCATTTTTTTTGATATCTTTAATATTTGCATATTCAAACTCATCAATATTTAATAAAAAACCTTGATGATTTCCACCTTTTGCCATAGCTTGTGCTTTTTTATTGTCAGGTCTTATAACCTTAACACCTAAATCCATAAACTTTTTAAAAAGTTTTTTATCTAACTCTTTTGTTAAATATACCTCTTTTATAATTTTTGGATGTTTTTCTAAAATGTAAAATACTGTTTGTTTTCCATATACTATCATATTTTTATTATATCCAAAATAGACTTAAGTCAATAAATAAAAGAAAAATATAAGTAAATTTCTGTTAAATTTATGATATAATATTTTTTATATTTTATAAGGAAAAAAAGTGGATAAATTAACTATACAAGAGATTGTTTCAGAATTAAAAGATTTAAATATATTAATAGTTGAAGATGGTATAGATGTTAGAAAAATAATGGAAACAACTTTTAATAAGTTAGTTCATTCAACTACAATAGCTATAGATGGAAAAGATGGATTAGATAAGTTTACTCATGAAAAACCAGATATTATTATAACTGATATAAGAATGCCAAATATGTCTGGGAATGATATGATAGATAAAATAAAAGAGATAGATAATAGTGTACCAATCATAGTAGTATCAGGACACGAAAGATTAATTAATAAAAATAATAAAGCAGATGTTATATTAAATAAACCTATAAAATTTGAGCAATTAATCTCACATATTTATAATTTAACAAAAAAATAATATAGATAGATGATAAAAAAATTATTTTTTTTATCAATTGTCATTATCCTATTATCTTTGGGGTATTTTATATACTTATACTCTCAAATTAGATTTGACCTTGATAAAATTGTAAACTACAAACCAAAACTAACTACACAATTTTATGATAAAAATGGTGTTTTATTATGTAATATATTTAAAAAAGAACATAGATTATATGTTAAGTATAAAGATATACCACCTATGGTAATTCAAGCATTAGTAGCTATTGAAGATACTGACTATTTTGAACATAGTGGAGTAAATATAAATGCTATATTTAGAGCTTTGATAAAAGATATAAAAGCTATGAAAATGGTAGAGGGTGCTAGTACTTTAACTCAACAACTTGTGAAAACTATGATTTTAACTAGAGATAAAAAGATAATTAGAAAAATCAAAGAGATTATGTTAGCAAGTAGATTAGAAACACTTTTAACCAAAGAGAAGATACTAGAGCGATACCTTAATCATATATATTTTGGACATGGATATTACGGTATAAGAACAGCTTCTCTTGGATATTTTCATAAAGAGTTAGACCAATTATCCATAAAAGAGATATCTATATTAGTTGGATTACCTAGAGCACCTAGTTTTTATGACCCTACAAGAAACTTTAAATACTCTTTAATTAGAGCAAATCAAGTTATACATAGAATGAATAAATTAGGTTGGATTAATAATCAAGAATTTGAAGAAAATATAAATAATATTCCTGTTATTTATAACACAACACTATCTCAAAACAAAGCTCCATATATTATAGATAGTGCTATTGCTGAACTATCTAAAGATATATCAAATCTTAGAACAGGTGGTTATAAAATACACTTAACAGTAGATTTAGAAGCACAAAACATTGCAAAAAAAGCTTTAAAATATGCATACAATAAAATTCTAGAAAGAGATAAAAATAAAGAAACAGATAAAAGTACAACAAAAACTATAAATGGAGCTATGGTAACAATCGAAAACCATACAGGTAAAATAATTACGATGGTTGGTGGGATAGACTATAAAAAATCATCTTTTAATAGAGCAAGACAAAGCTTAAGACAACCAGGAAGTTCTGCAAAACCTTTTATATATCAAACAGCTTTAGACTTAGGATATTCAACTGCTAGTAACCTTATTGATATATCAAGAACATATAAATACAAATCAAATAAAAATATATCAAAAAAATGGCAACCACAAAATTATGAGCATGACTATAAAGGTTTAATTAGTTTAAGATATGCACTTATGCATTCAAGAAATTTAGCAACTATAAACTTAGCAAATGAGATTGGTATTGATGTTTTATATAAAGAACTTAAAAGATATGGATTTAAAGATATCCCATATGATTTATCACTTACACTTGGTAGTTTTGGTATATCTCTAATAGATTTAAGTGAAAAATATACAATATTTTCAAATAATGGTATTAAATTAAAACCATATTTAATTCAAAGTATTGAAGATTCATATTCTCAAAAAATAACATTTGATAAAGATGAAAAATATATCACTTCACCTGCTCAAACTTATCTAATGACATCTATACTAAAAGATGTTGTAACAAAAGGTACAGGTAGAAATGCAAGGGTAAATGGTCTAGAGATTGTAGGGAAAACAGGAACTACAAATAATAATGTAGATGCTTGGTTTTGTGGATATTCCCCTACTCTACAAACTATAGTATGGTTTGGTAATGATGATAATAAACCTATGGGTAGAAGAGAAACAGGTGGTAGAACTGCCGCTCCGGCATTTAAATATTTTTATGAGAGATATTTAAATATTCATCCAGAGATACAAAGAGAATTTATAAAACCAAATGATGTTTTTGAACATACATTTAATAATAAAGAGGAGATATTTACTCAAATATCAAATATACCTTTTAAACAAAAAGATGGTTCTATAAAAAACCAAGATATCAATAATAGTATAGTATTTTAATTTTAGAAACTAAAAACTATACGATATAGATGAATTAAATTTAAATTTTCTATACCCATAAATAGGTATAGTTGATTTGTTATTAATACTATCAATACTTGAATATATATCTATATTTGAATTTAAATAGTACCCCATTCCAAATGAATATTTAGATGTTTTATCTGTTCTTTTTATTTTAAAAGTTGGTTCTGCATCTAGTTCACTAGTTAGTGTAAAGCTATAAGAGGTATTAAAATATAAAATAGGTGTTAAATTGTATCTATTTGATAATAATATATTTTGTATTCTTTTATCTGTATTATCAATAGTATGTTTCTCCTTAATCTCTCTCTCATAAATATATAAAGAGTTAAAAACTCCTAAATTTTGAGTTGGTATCCTTTCCCCTAAACCAAATTTAATAGAGTAAGAATCTTGTTCTTTATTTTCCAATTGTTTATATTTTTTATTAGATAAATTAGTAAATGCTAAAAAGTTAATATCTGATAAATATTTTCTTTCATAACTAAACATTGTACCAAAAATATTCATATAATCTTCATTAGCTAATCTAATAGATGATAAATTAAATAATACAGAATAATTACTATTTTGATATCTATTTGAAAATCCCGTATCTAAAGATATAATTTGTATATTTTTTTCATCTTCTTTATTCAAATTACTCGCATTTTCATCTTCACTACTTTTTCTATCTTTATCTTTATAATAACTTTGTTGAGTATAGTTTAAATTTAAACTAATATTTTTATTATCACTTATTTTATATTTATAGTGTCCATTTCCTTGAATAAGAAAATAACTATCTGAATATTTTTTATCAGTTATAAGTAAATTCTCATAATCTGGTGTATTAAAGCTTTTAATATTCGTTGTATTATTAATATTACTATCATAACTATATCCAAACTTTATAGTATGATATAAATTATATTTCTTTTCTAAGTTTTTAATATATTTTATTCTCTTTAAAACATTATTTTTTACAGCAACTGGTACTTTATGTTTTAAAACAAAATTAAAATTTTTAATTGCATCATCGTATAAACCTAACATAAGATAAGTTTGTGCTAACTCTAACCTAACTCTTAAATTATTTTCATTTAATATCTCTAATCTAGTAAATGCTGCTATAGCTTCATCATACATTTTTAGTTCATATAATGACTTTCCCAAATAAAAATTTATATTAGTATTTGAAGGATATTTCTCAAATAAAGTATTAAAAATATCTATAGCTTTTTTGTAATCTTTTTGTTTATATAAATTATATGCTTTTGTATATAGTTGATTTGAAGTATATTTAGATGTTTTTTTAATATGATTATATGATGATTCACTTAATTGTTTAATTCTTGAATCTGAAGTTATATATGCACTAGGTACAATTGATTGTATCTCTTTTAATACTTTGTATTGATTTTCTTTTTTTATATTTAACATAAAAACTACAAAGTATTTTTTATTATTTTTTATAGTTTCTTTTATATACATATCTTTACTTTTAAACTTATTAGCTAAATTAAAAGCTTGTTTTTCAGTAAAATATGTAGCTAAAACTACACCTTTAAGCTCTGGATTTATATTGTCTGTTTCTATAACTTGAGAAAACGAAGAGGTTATAATCAAGAAGAATATTAAAGTTATTTTTTTCATTCTTGATTATAACAAATTTTAACTATTTTGTTGCTTTAAAAACTCCACTTGCTGTATCTGAATCAGTTTTTAAATCAAATGTTCCACCAACAGCTTGAGCATCATCTCCATAAAAACTACCATCTACACTTCCTGAATTAATTTCACTTCCAGCACCTGTTCCACCTACAGAACCTCCATTAGTTGTAGTAAAATTACTTCCAGATGTTGTACCTTCAAAATTACTATTCCAAGAATCTCCACTTTGTGTATCAAACTTAATATTACCATCCATAGTATTTTTATTTCCACCTAATTGAAAATTAATATCTACAGCATTTGAAGCATCATTTTTAATAGCATCATTACCATTTACACTACCAATAACATTACCTTTATATGAAGCATTTGTTACAGTTGCACTATTTTGAACATTTTCTAAAACTGAAGTTGGAGTAGTTTGACCAGCTACCCATTTTTTATCTGTATTATCTGCCCAATGTCCCCAAACAACAGTATCATCAGAAGAACTTGAAATAGAATTACCATCCATATCTTCCATAATCATATTTAAAGATTCATCTAGTTTTAAATCACCAGTTAAATTATCAACTTGAATATTTACAGCTTGTTGTTCAGATGTAGTTGGGTCAATTGTTCTACCATCTAAAGTGATATTTCTAGTATTACCTACAACACTTTCTATATTATCAGAAGAAGATGTAGCACTTGACCCTGAACTTTGACTTTCTATATTATCAGAAGA
>JAYELQ010000158.1:2161-9140 GCA_034717655.1 Campylobacterota bacterium | reverse complement strand
ACTTTCTATATTATCAGAAGAGATATCTGACTGAACTTTATCTAAAACTTCAGAATTATATACATCTACATCTAGCTTTTCAACATCACCATCATTTATAGTTGTAGCTTGAGTTGGTGTACCAGATGAAACATTTGTTTGATATCCAGCTTCAACATCTACAGATACTCCATTTAAAGTAGTAACAGTAATAGCCCCAGAAGTACACATAATAGTTTCTTGGTTTGCTTTTATAACAGTACCTCTAATACCTATAGAAGCAGATTTTGTTTTTAATTTAAATTTACTTTTATTTAATTTTCCAATCCTACCAGTTATAGAACTAAAAGCACCCTTAAAAACATTTAACTTTGCTTTATTGTTTTTTGGAACAGATTCATCATATAAATAATCAGCTATATCTAAAGTTGAATTTTTACCAATAGTAAAAATAGTTTTATCAGAAAAAATAATTTGAACTTTAGCATTTTTTGCTGTTGTTATAAAATCTCTCTTTTCTAATATTGTCCCAGACTTTGCAACAATTAAATCAGAACCTCTTTTTACTTTAACATCACCTTTTAAAACTGTTATTTTACCTATATTAGCATAAGATAAAAGCGGTAAAAGTAATAATAATAAATACTTTTTCATAATGTAATTCCTTTTTTTAAACATATTATAACATATAAATTAGTTGTAATATATTATACTAAAGTATATTTTAATATATTTATATTTTTAATTTTTCTAAATCTCTTTTTTTACTTGCAAGAAAAATTATAACAAATACACTAAAAGTAAGTAGATATACCCAAGTTGGAATAGGCACAGGATCTCCTGTAGCATAAGAGTGCATACCACTTAAATAAAAATTAACTCCAAAATATGTCATTAATATAGTTGAAAAAACTAAAGTTGAAGCTACAGAGAATACAAAAGGGGTATTTAATTTAGGTATCATTCTAAGATGTAAAACTAAAGCATAAAAAACTATAGAAACATAAGCCCATGTCTCTTTTGGATCCCATCCCCAATATCTTCCCCAAGATTCATTTGCCCAAACACCTCCTAAAAAGTTACCCACTACTAAAGCAGCTAAACCTATAATTAAAGCAGCCTCATTTATAGCTGTTATATGCCTAATTGTATCGTCAATATGTGGTCTAGTTTTATCTCTAAAAATAAATAAAATCAATGATGTAAATCCAAGCATAGCACCAATTGCCAAAAACCCATAAGAACCAGTAATAATAGATACATGTATAGTTAACCAATAAGATTTTAATACAGGAACAAGATTTGTTATTTGGGGGTCGATACCTGTTAAATGTGCTGTAAACATAAACACTCCAGCCATAATAACAGTAGCACTAAGAGCCATTAATGACTTTCTAAAAAATACAACTCCTGCAAACATAGCAGACCAAGCTATATAAACTAATGACTCATAAGTATCACTCCAAGGAGCATGTCCACTAATATACCATCTATGCCCCATACCAAAAGTATGTAAAGCAAATAAAATAGCTAAAATAGTAAAAAATAAAATATCTACTTTTGATGATTTTAATTTTGGATTAAAAACAGTTAAAAAAGATACAATAAATATAATTAAACCAACAATAATATATATTATAGTCAACTTAAAAAATATCTCTAATTCATTAAATAAAATCTCATTTTCTATTTTTGAAACAGATGGTATAACATCTTTTCCAACTGTTTTTTGATATTGAGATATTAAATTTAGATATTTATCTGCTTCAATATAAGATGAAGTTGCTATAGAATTTACAAATCCACTTATCATAAGTTTTACAACTTCAGAATCTTTTTTATCAAATTTACTAATAGCATCTATTGGACTATACCAACTATTTGCTTTATCTTTTGATTTTGGAAATATTTTAAAAATATCTCCATAAAAAACCATATATGCTATATTTAATCTTTCATCTAATTTTAGTACATCTTTTTCAAAAGTACCTCTTTGATTTGGATTCATAGCATTTACTTTAGTTACTATATCTTTTAATCTATATCCATCTTTTTGATTAAATATTTCTGAAAAAGCAACATATTTTCTACTATTTTCAATTCCTAAAAACTTTTTTAATTTTGGAGTTTTTATTTTTAATAATTTTATGTTTTGCCATATATCAGGTCTTGTCATCATACCTAATACGACTTGATTTTTATCCATATCCATAAAGCTATCTTTTCTAGTTAGTTTATTTAAAATCTCTTTATTTAAAGTATCTAATGGTTTCATTCTACCAGTTGATGTTTGGGTAACTAAATTTCCAAACTTTTTAGATATATCTATAGAGTTATTTTGAAAATCTAATAAATATTTTAGATTATTTTGAACCTCTTTTGTACTATTATTTTCTACAATATTTGCATTTAAATTAGAATTAAATATAGTAAAAAGAATTGTTAAAATAGCTATAGAGTGAAACTGCTTTGTGTATTTAATAAGCTTCATAAATCTTGATTTTTTATCAAACATATTCATTATAAGTCCTAATGTTAATAAAAAGTATCCTATATAAGTGGGTACTGTTCCAGGGTCGTTATTTACAGATAAAACAGTTCCTGTTTCATCTGGGTCGTAAGAGCTTTGAAAAAATTGATAACCCCCATAATATAAAGTAGAATTCATAAATATTCTATAATCAAACTCTACATTATTAATTTTATCTATTACAGTAACTTCACTAGCATAAGAAGATGGGGACATACTTCCTGCATATCTATCTAATTGAAAATCATTTAGTTTAATAGAAAAAGGTATACTTAAAGGCTTTGAACCATAAGATACTATAACTTTAATATTATTTTTAAAAAGTAGTTCTCTTTCTAAACCAGAAGAACCCCTTTGACCTACCATCTTTTCAACTTTTACCTCATCTTCTATTTGAAACTTTGTACCAATTAAATTCATTGTAGAACTACCTTGTTTTGCAAACTTATATGAATCCATTGATACATTTAATACTTTATTCTCAAATGGGATTTTATAAGAGAAAGAGTTATCACCTATTGCAGAAAACTCTTTTGAAAACTCTTTATAATAAGTTTTACCATCTTTAATAATAGTAAATTGAAAATATGGTTCAAAAGATATCATTTTATTTTGAGTTTGCCCCTCTTTTATATGCATAATACCCTCATAACCCACATATCTAGTTACACCAGCCCCTATTAACATAACAATAAATGAGATATGAAAAATAAATTTAGCTTTCTCTTTCCACATTTTTCTTCGATATATAATACCTGTTAAATTAATAATAGATAAAAGCATCACTATCTCATACCAAATATGATTATATACTAAAACTCTAGCAGTAGAAGTTCCATAATCATTTTCTATAAAAGTAGCAATAGCAGCCCCTAAACCTAAAAAAACAAATAATAAAATCATAAATTTAGTAGAGAAAAGTAAATTTGTAATATTTTTCACTTAAAATTCCTTATATTATTTTTTAAATACTCTTTTAAATATTGCATTCACATTTTTTGTATAATACTCATAATTAAAACACTCTCTTATTTGTTTTTCACTTAGTTTATCTCTTAATTCTTTATCACCTAATAGATGTCCAAGATATAAAGATTCACCTTTTTTATTTACTGTTGGTTTACCCTCTTTTATCTCAGCCCACACTTTCATAGCATTTCTTTGAACAATTCTATAAGCATCTTCTCTACTTACACCTTGAAGTGGTAACTCTAATAATACTCTTTGAGAAAATACAAGTCCACCAGTAAGATTAAGATTTTTCATCATATTCTCTGGCATAACAGTAAGATTTGCTATTACATTATTCATTCTATGAAGCATAAAATTTGTAGTTATAAATGCATCTGGTAACCAAAATCTTTCACTTGAAGAGTGAGATATATCTCTTTCGTGCCATAGTGCTACATTTTCCATAGCAGGTGCAGCGTGGGCTCTTATACTTCTTGCAAGTCCTGTTATATTTTCTGTTAAGATTGGATTTCTTTTATGTGGCATAGCAGAACTTCCTTTTTGACCTTTTGCAAAAAACTCTTCAGCTTCATAAACTTCTGTTCTTTGTAGATGTCTTACTTGTACTGCAAACTTTTCAATAGTAGAAGCCATACAAGCTAAAGCAGTTGCAAGTCTTGCATATCTATCTCTATGAACTACTTGATTAGAACAAGGTTCAGGTTTTAAACCTAACTCTTTCATTGCATACTCTTCAAGCTCTAAAGGAGCGTGTGCAAAGTTACCCATAGCACCAGAGATTTGACCAACTGATATAACTTTTAGAGTTTCTTTTAGATTTTTAAGATGTCTTTTCATCTCATCATACCAAACAGCAAGAGTAAGACCAAATGTTATAGGCTCACCATGAATACCGTGACTTCTACCTACCATTAAAGTCATTTTATGCTCTTTTGCTCTTTTTTCGATAGATTTCATAAGCATCTTTACATCTTTAATAATAATTTTTAAAGAATCTCTCATTTGAATAGCAACACCTGTATCAACAGCATCAGAAGATGTCATACCGTAATGAAACCATCTTGACTCATCACCTAAAGACTCACTTACACTTGTATTAAATGCAATTAAATCGTGTTTTGTAACAGCTTCAATCTCTTCAATTCTTTCAACTGAGAATTTAGCATTTTTTACAATCTTTTTACAATCTTCATCAGGTATAAGACCTAGTTTATTCCAAGCTTTTACAGCTGCTTTTTCAACTTCTAGCCACGCTGCATATCTTGCATATTGTGTCCAGTTTTTTGTCATCTCAGGTCTTGCATATCTTTCTACCATATTTAATATCCTATTATAATTTTTAATTCATTTTATCCAAAAGTTACTTTTAAATCTATTGTCATAGAAAAACTTGAATTATAATTTAAGTTTCATATAATTTAAGTTTATATCAAACTATATCTATGCTATAATTAAATTATGAAAATAAATATATATCAAATAGTAAAAAAATCAGATGACAAATTTGAACCTATAGTTCAGGAATTTATAAAGATGACAAGTAAATGGGCAAAAGTTGAAATACATAATATGTTTAATAAACAGATTTCAAAAGCACAAACTATAGGTAAACAAGAATCACAGATAGCATACAATGATGTATTTATTCCAAAACTATCTCAAGGATACAATATAGCTCTTGATGTATTGGGTAAAAATGTAGATAGTTTTAAATTTAGTGAATTGTTGGAGAGTAAAACAACAATTAACTTCTTTATAGGGGGTGCTTATGGTTTTAATAAAGACTTTTTAAGTAAATGTGATAGTACTATATCACTTAGTAGTTTAACTTTTGCTCATAAAATTGCAAATATTATTTTATGTGAACAAATTTTTCGTGGATTATCTATAATTAATAATCATCCATATCATAAATAATTTAGTTAAATTTTGTTAAAATAAGTAAAAATAATAACTGGGAGCTTAAATTGACTTCGAAAAAACAGATAAATGACTTAAAAAAGGTCTTACTTGAAAGAAAGTTTGTAATTGAAGATAATATCAAAGATGGTATAGATAATATATCTAAACTAAACGATTGTGACTGTAAAGATGATATGGATTTTGCAGAATCAAGTAGTGATAGTTTTACATCTGGTATTATTGTAAAACAACAACAACAAGAACTAAAAGAGATAAACGAAGCCTTAAAGAATATAGAATCTAGTGGCTATGGTATTTGTCAAATGTGTGATGAAGAGATTGCATTTGGTAGATTAGAAGCAAAACCTTTTGCAAAATATTGTACAGATTGTCGTGAAATACACGAGAATAACAAATAAATTTTTAGGAGAATTAAAATGGGTTTAAAATTATATATAAGTGGTGCAGTAGCACTAGTAGTTGGTATCTTTGGATATGTTTTTAATATGGATCAAAGTGAATTTACACTTCATGTTATGGATAAAGATTTTGTTTTCCCAATTGCACTATGGGTTGTAGCTCCAGCTATTGCATTATTTGTAGTAACTGTTCTTCATCTATTATTTTATGGATTTAAAAACTACCTTTCATCAAAAGCTGTTTCAAGAGATACAGATGCTATTATAACTCTTATTTCAGATAAGCTTTTAGGTAAAAATAGTAATTTACATTTAAAAAATGAGAAATTAAGTGAATTAGCTGATATTATTGAACAATTATCTATATCTGTAAAAGATAATCACTTTAGTACAACTAATAAATCTGTTAATAAAATAGTAAATAAAATAGCTATGATTAATGATGGTTTATATGTTCCTGCAAAAGAGCTAAAACTATCAAATAGTAATCCTATTATGATAAAAAATCTTATTAATAGAGTGAGTTCAGATGAAGAGTTTGCATTAGATGTTTTAAAAAGTCATAGTGATTATAATAAATCTATAGTAAAAGAAGCATTTAAGAAAATAATTGCTGATAAATCTATGACTACTATTAAAAAATATTTAGAAAATGTAGAGATAGATAAAGAAACATTAATATTACTTTTAACAAAAGATAGTGAAGTAAGTGATGAGTTCTCTTTAACTGGAGAAACTATAGTTAATCTTATTAAAAAAGTTGAATTATCTGTAGATGAACTTACAAACATAGCAAAACTATATAAAAAGTCTTCGTCACCAGAAAAATTAATTAAGCTATATGAAGATATATCTGAATTAAACGATAACTATGTAAGTGCATATTTATATGTTCTAGCTGAATATGAGATGACTGATAAAATTAGAGATATATTATCTATGAGTGAATCAAGTCAATATACATCATATAAAGCATTAATTGATTTAAAAGATTCTGGTAAAAATACTTATTCTTTAGACACTATATCTTATAAATAATATTTTATAAGTTTTATATGAATAGATATCAATTAGACTTTAAAAAACCTGTTATATCGCTAGCACCATTAGCAGGTTATACAGACCTTCCTTTTAGGTCTGTTGTTAAAAACTTTGGTGTTGACTATACTGTAAGTGA
>JAYELQ010000158.1:0-2061 GCA_034717655.1 Campylobacterota bacterium | reverse complement strand
ATAGGAAAACCTTGGATTTTTCATCAAATTGCAAATAATGATGAAACTATTACAAATGAATTAAAAAAAGATATTATAAAAGAGCATTTTAATAATATGATTAAACATTATGGTGAATATGGTGTTGTTATGTTTAGAAAGCATCTTCATACATATTCAAAGGGTTATAATAATGCCAATACTTTTAGGGAAAGAATAAATACAACATCTAATTCATCAGATATGTTAAATATAATTGAAGATTTTTTTTAACTCTTCAATTATTCTTTATAGTCAGATAAAGCTGTAATTAATTCATTTATATTTAAAGGTTTTTGAATATATCTATATATCCCTATCTCTTCTGCTCTTAAAAAATAATCATATTCACCATGAGCAGTTGTTAATATACAAGGGATATCTGAATTGATTTTTTTAATCTCTTCAGCCATATCAAGACCATCCATTTTTGGCATTTTTATATCTGTAATAACAAAACTTACATCTTTATTTAATTTGAAAGCGTCTAACCCCTCTTCACCATTTTGTGCAGTTATAACCTCTGCAAATAGCTTATTTAATATTCTCATACAAGAGTTCATAATTGCTACATCATCTTCTACATATAAAACTTTTTTTAATTTAAGATTTTTAATATCTATATTATTATCCATAATATTCCTTATTATTAATTGTTTGAATTTGCATAAAAAAAGGTTAAGTGGAAAACCACTTAACCTTTTTTATAAAAGCTATAGCTTATCCTAAAAATGGATTTGCATATAATGCAATTAATGCAATAACAAGAGTATAGATAACTTGAGCTTCTATCATCGCTAAAGCAATAAACATAGTAGTCATAAGTTTTCCACCCATACCTGGATTTCTTGCAGTTCCTGCAATAGTAGCAGCAGCAGTATTACCCATACCAACAGCTCCACCAAGTGCAGCAAGACCAAGACCTATACCAGCAGCAAGTACTGAATAAGCTTTTAATGTTTCATTAGCTACAGATGACTCAGATGCAAGTGCAGCAGTTGCAACAGCAACCATTAAGAATAAAATTTTCTTCATTCTAAAATCCTTTAATTAATTTTCTAAAAAATGAGTTCGGATAGCGTAAACAAAAGATTAGACTTCTGCCAATAAATATATAAATATAAATATTTCCCTACTTAACAAATTTTAGTACTGGCATTATATATAAATTTACTTTAAATAAAGATTATACTAACTATTAATTAAAATATTAAAAGCTGTTCCATTATCTATAGTTTTAACATTTATAGTAGAGTTATTTTTATTTATAATTTGTTTTGTCATATAAAGTCCTATACCTGTACCTTTAGTTTTTGTAGTAAAATTTGGTTCAAAAATATTATTTATTATATCTTTGGGTATCCCCCCTGCATTATCTGAAATAGTTATAGATGTTTTATTATCTATTTTTTTAATATAAAATATTATATCTCTATCATGTTCATCTATTTTATTTTCATTAAAAGCATCTTGAGAATTATTTATTAAATTAATAAATATATGTTTAAATTCACTAGGGTTAGTGTCTATTAAAATATCTATATCTCCATTGAGTTTAATATTTATATTATTTTTTATTAAACTATCTTGCATTAATAAAATAGTAGAGTCTATAAGCTCTTTTATAGATACTCTCTCTACTCTAGAGTTTGGTCTAAAAAACTTTCTAAACTCATTAATTGTATTTATTAAGTGTTGAATTTGTTTTTCTGAAGTTTCAACAACATCTTTTATCCGTTTTTCTGTAATTTTATTTAATTCAATATCTAACTCCAAAGTTTGAAGTTTCATACCTATAACACCAATAGGTTGCATCCATTGATGAGCTATAGAGTCTATCATTTCACCCATTGCAGCCATTTTTGAACTTTGAAATAGTATTGCATTTTTTAATTTAGATTCCTCTATCGCATCATCTATTTTTACTTTAAGATTTTTATTTAATTTTTCTAATTCTAACTTATCTTCTAAAGAGTTAATAACAGAGATAAAAGCATTTTTAGAAGGTAGAAGAGTTAATGATAATTCAAGGACTATAATATC
>JAYELQ010000157.1:0-2082 GCA_034717655.1 Campylobacterota bacterium | reverse complement strand
TTAAGTAAAATTTAGATAAAATGCTTAAATTAAGACTAAGAACATGTATAGCATGTAAACAAAAAGATACACAAAACTTATTAAATAGATTACAATGTATAGATAAAAAACTAGTAAAATATACAAATACAGGAAGAAGTTTTTATATATGTAATGATTGTTTATTAGATATGAATAAACTAGAAAAGCAACTATATAGATATTGTAAAAATAAAGATAATTACAGTGTACAATTAAAGGAGATATTAGATAATGAAAGATAATATAGTAAGGGTTTATGAAGTAGCCGAAGAGGCGGGTGCAACAAGTACGACTGTTATAGAAAAAGCAGCAGAGTTATCTATAATGTTAAAATCACCTCAAAGTACTATGAGTGATGAGGATGCAGAATCTATTACAACATATATTATGACAGGTAAAAGCGACTTACTAAAAGAGAAAAAAGATAATACTAAAGATAATAAAAAAACAGAAGCTAAAGTAAAAACTCCTAAAAAAGAAGAGAGTGTTAAAAAAACTCCTGAAAATAAAAAAGCTCCAGTTAAAAAAACAGAAGTTAAAGATATTATCAAAAGAAGAAAAGAATTAACTATAGTTCAAAAAAAGAATCCTAAAAAAGAGGAGCCTATTGTTGAAAAAGTTAAAGAAAAAGTTATAGTAGAAGAGGTGAAGAAAGATGAACCTTCTATAAAAAAAGAAGAGATGGTAAAAGATAAGGCTAAAGTAGATACTACAATAACTCCAAACAAAGATACATCTGCACTAGTAAAAGAGAAAGATGTAAAAAAAGAGGAAGTTAAACCTAAAATGGTACTTAAAAAAAGAGGATTAACAATTGTTAAGAAAAAAAGACCTCAAATAGAAGTTACACAAAATGTACCACAATCTAAAAAGAAAAAAATGGCATCTATGAGTGACCTTTTTGGTGCTGGAAATGAACTAAAAGAGCAATATACTACATCTAAACAGAAGAAAACAAAAACAAAACAAGCTGCAAAAGGTCATGCACAAGGTAAAAAGTTAAAAGTTGATACTGTAAATGATTTTAAAGAGCCTTCTGAATCTATTATGGGTGAAGAGGTTGTATTATTAGATATGGGACTTATGGAAACTTCTAAGTTTTTAAGAGAAACACCAAAGCCTAAAAATATAAGAACAACAAAACCAAGTGCTTTTGGAAATATCCCAAGAGGTATAAAAAGAAAAAGTAAAAAGAAAACTTATAAAACAAAAGTTGAAGAGGTAGATATAACAGAAGTTACTATACCGGAAGAGTGTAGAGTTTATGAGTTTGCTGAAAAAATAAATAAAAGTGCTGGTGATGTTATAGGTAAACTATTTATGCTAGGTATGATGGTTACTAAAAATGACTTCTTAGGGAAAGATGAATTAGAGATACTAGGTGAAGAGTATAATATTGAAATAACTGTAAAAGATGAACTAGAAGATGTAAACTATGTTGAAGATTATGCAGAAACAGAGATAGATAAAACTAATTTTGTATCAAGACCTCCTGTAGTTACTATTATGGGACACGTTGACCACGGTAAAACTTCACTTTTAGATAAAATTAGAAGTAGTAGAATTGCTTCAGGTGAAGCAGGTGGAATTACACAACATATTGGAGCATATACAGTTAGTAAAAATGGTCAAGATATCACATTTGTAGATACTCCAGGTCACGAAGCTTTTAGTGCTATGAGAGTAAGAGGAGCTAGTGTAACTGATATTATTATTATTGTTGTAGCTGCTGATGATGGTGTAAAACCTCAAACTATAGAGTCTATAAAAGCTGCAAAAGATAGTGGTGCTCCTATTATAGTTGCTGTTAATAAAATAGATAAAGAAACAGCAAATATAGATATGGTAAAAGCAGGTATGGCAGAACATGATATGAGTCCAGCTGACTGGGGTGGAGATATTGAATTTATTGGAGTTTCTGCATTAACAGGAGATGGAATAGATGATTTACTTGAAAATATCATTATTCAATCTGAACTATTAGAGCTTCAAGCTGACCCTACTTCACTTGCAAAAGCTACAGTTATAGAATCTTCTCAAGTAAAAGGTAAAGGTGCTGTT
>JAYELQ010000156.1:0-2083 GCA_034717655.1 Campylobacterota bacterium | reverse complement strand
AAAGCACTTAAACAATATTTAATGATTTTTAATGTAATATGATACTACAAAAAAAAGGCATACTTACCTATTGTAAGGTTCTTACTTTTTTAACAAATAGCTTTGATTGTTTTTCTAAAAAATATTTGACGGTATCTTAGTAGAAAAACTTCGCATATGATACAATATAATTTCTTAAATTAAGTTTTAAGTTGTTATGTTGTGTTTTTTTTTGTCTGATTTATTCTCAATTTAATATACTTCTTTTCTATGTGCTATTCTAATTAATGTAATCAATAATATATCATTCTCTTTTAAATATACTATTCTATAATTTCCAGCTCTTTTTCTAAATTTGCCTTTATATTTACCTTTTAAAGATTTGTCATTTGTAAAGATACCTTTCTCTAGCTCTTTAATCTTATTAAAAATTAATTGTTGATTTTCTTTATCTATTTTTGACAACTCTTTTAGGGTATATTTAGGAACAATAACTTTAAACATTATTTCAATCCAAGCTGTTGAGCAACATCTTCAAGTGAAAAAACTTCAACATCTCCATTTTTAACTTCATCTATCCTTTTATCTGAAATCATCTCATCTAATGTATCAAAATAAGTCCCTACTGCTTTTTCAATAATATATGTTCTTGTTCTATCTAACTCTTTTGCATAACTATCCAAATCAGTTAATAGTGACTCTTCCATTCTAATATTTATCGCTTTTTTCATATTCTTACCTTATAATTGTATTTTATTGTAGATACATTATATTATATAAATACTGTTTTTCTTCTAATATTAATTTTTTATTTTATCTTCTACAATTTTTAAATTATTTTTTGCTAATTCATGATTTGGATTAATCTCAATAGCTTTTTTATAGCTCTTTATAGCTTTATCATACTCTTTTTTATTATAATAAACTACTCCCATATTATTATAATATTCTTCATCCTTACTTTTAAATAAAAATCTTAAAAAAGGTAATAAAAATAAAATCAATATACCATACCAACCATCAATATTTAAATACTTTTTAGTTAAATTATCAATATAATTATATATTTTTTCATACAATTTATCTTCCACAATAATAGTTGAACTACTACCATCAAATCTAACTTTTAGTATAATAACTGTACCAAACTTAGAATGTTTACCATTTACATAATATGGAATTGTTCTAGCTTCTATATATCTTTTTTGAAATTTAGTTTTAGTTACACTTTTAGAATATTCTTTTTTATTTAAAATCTCTTCAATCTCTATCGCTGTTTTATCAAAAGATACATCTATCTCATCTATAAGCTCATCTATAAGTAGTTTTATATCTTTTTTAGGGTCTGATGATTTTTTATCTCTTATTATTGCTTTTTTATAAAACTGTTCTGATTTGATTATTTTTAATTTCTGTTTTGTTTCTCCTATATTTTTCTTTAATTTAACTATATCTCTATTTTTATTTTGAACATCTAACTTTAAAGTTTTTATCTCCTGATTTATAATATTTAAACTTGATTTCTCAATTTCTAACTTTTTCTTATTAATAGATATTCTATCTTCTATTTTTTGTTTATTTTCTCTAAAATCTTTTATAATACCTTTGATTGAATTATATGTAGTATCATTATGTTTATCTATCTCTTTGAGTGCTTCTTTTATTATTTTTAAATCTAATTCAATATCTTGAATATGAAAACTATTTTTCAAATCAACTATAGCTTGTTTTACTTCACTTATATTTTCAACTAAAAAAACTCTATTTTTATTATCTTTTATATCTACACTATTAACTATACCTGAACTTTTTTTAAATGGAGATAGTTCCACTTTTGTAGTATATATAATAACTTTATGACCATTGACATTATATGGATATGTTTTATTTGAGGAGGTGTTTTCAATAGAAACTTTTGCTGAAGATATAGAACTTATTTTATTTTCAATAACTTTTGAATTATTTATTACTTTAATACTTTTTACCAAGAAGTAGTGTAAAGCCCCTTGCTTTAGCTATGGGGATATAAACGGAAAAATTAAGGTATTATTTATCTTTCCAAATGTATAATGCTATTAATATTGTCTTTTCTTGTAAATATCAT
>JAYELQ010000155.1:0-2088 GCA_034717655.1 Campylobacterota bacterium | reverse complement strand
AACAGCACCTTTACCTTTTACTTGAGAAGATTCTATAACTGTAGCTTTTGCAAGTGAAGTAGGGTCAGCTTGAAGCTCTAATAGTTCAGATTGAATAATGATATTTTCAAGTAAATCATCTATTCCAGCTCCTGTTAATGCAGAAACTCCAATAAATTCAATATCTCCACCCCAGTCAGCTGGACTCATATCATGTTCAGCCATACCTGCTTTTACCATATCGATATTTGCTGTTTCTTTATCTATTTTATTAACAGCTACTATAATAGGAGCACCGCTTTCTTTTGCAGCTTTTATAGACTCTATAGTTTGAGGTTTTACACCATCATCAGCAGCTACAACAATAATAATAATATCTGTTACACTAGCTCCCCTTACTCTCATAGCACTAAAAGCTTCGTGACCTGGAGTATCTACAAATGTGATATCTTGACCATTCTTACTAACTGTGTATGCACCAATATGTTGTGTAATTCCTCCAGCTTCACCTGAAGCAATTCTACTACTTCTAATTTTATCTAAAAGTGAAGTTTTACCATGGTCAACATGTCCCATAATAGTAACTACAGGAGGTCTTGATACAAAATTAGTTTTATCTATCTCTGTTTCAGCATAATCTTCAACATAGTTTACATCTTCTAACTCATCTTTTACAGTTATTTCGATATTATACTCTTCACCTAATATCTCTATCTCATCTTTTCCTAAGAAGTCATTTTTAGTAACCATCATACCTAGCATAAATAGTTTACCTATAACATCACCAGCACTTTTGTTGATTTTTTCAGCAAACTCATAAACTCTACACTCTTCAGGTATAGTTACTTCTGTTATCTCTACCTCTTCAACTTTTGTTTTATAAGTTTTCTTTTTACTTTTTCTTTTTATACCTCTTGGGATATTTCCAAAAGCACTTGGTTTTGTTGTTCTTATATTTTTAGGTTTTGGAGTTTCTCTTAAAAACTTAGATGTTTCCATTAGTCCCATATCTAATAATACTACCTCTTCACCCATAATAGATTCAGAAGGCTCTTTAAAGTCATTTACAGTATCAACTTTTAATTTTTTACCTTGACTATGTCCTTTGGCAGCTTGTTTTGTTTTTGTTTTCTTTTGTTTAGAAGCTGTGTATTGCTCTTTTAGTTCATTACCAGAACCAAAAAGGTCACTCATAGAAGCCATTTTTTTCTTTTTAGATTGTGGTACAGTTTCTGTAATTTCTATTTGAGGTCTTTTTTTCTTAACAATTGTTAATCCTCTTTTTTTAAGTACCATTTTAGGTTTAACTTCCTCTTTTTTTACATCTTCCTCTTTTGCTTTAGTAGTTGTATCTTTTTTAGGAGTAATTGTTGTATCTTTTTTAATCTCTTCTTTTTTTACTATAGGTTCATCTTTTTTAATCTCTTTTACTATAACTTTTTCTTCAACTTTTTCAACAACAGGTTCATCTTTTTTAGGATTCTTTTTTTGAACTATTGTTAATTCTTTTCTTCTTTTAATAATTTCTTTAACTTCTGTTTTTTTAACTGGAGCTTTTTTATTTGCAGGAGTTTTTTTAACAGTCTCTTTTTTAGGAGTTTTTGCTTTCTCTTCTGTTTTATTATTTTTATTAGTATCTTTTTTTACTACTTTTGGAGTATCTTTTTTCTCTTTTAGTAAGTCACTTTTACCTGTCACAATATATTTTCTGATAGATTCTGCATCTTCATCGCTTAGAATACTTTGAGGTGATTTTAACACTATAGATAATTCTGCTGCTTTTTCTATAACAGTCGTACTTGTTGCACCAGCCTCTTCAGCTACTTCATAAACCCTTGTTACTATATTATCTTTCATTATCTAATATCTCCTTTAATTGTACACTATAGTTATCTTTATTTTTACAATATCTATATAGTTGCTTTTCTAGTTTATTCATATCTAATAAACAATTATTACATATATAAAAACTTCTTCCTGTGTTTGTATATTTTACTAGTTTTTTATCTATACATTGTAATCTATTTAATAAGTTTTGTGTATCTTTTTGTTTACATGCTATACATGTTCTTAGTCTTAATTTAAGCATTTTATCTAAATTTTACTTAA
>JAYELQ010000154.1:0-10547 GCA_034717655.1 Campylobacterota bacterium | reverse complement strand
TATTTTATTTTTAAAAAAAAGCCAATGTTATATGGTAAGCTATAAAACTCATAACCCAAGCTAAAGTGGTGGTCATAGCAAATAGATATACTAAATATCTATATCCACCTGCTTCTTTTGCAAATACCACACTAGCAGCCAAACAAGGTAGATATATCATAACAAATACTATAAAAGATATAGCACTTGCAAATGGTATCTCTTCTTTAATTTTAGTTAATAAAGATTGTGAGTTTTCATCTAAATCTTCCCCAACATTATAAAGTATCCCTAAAGTTGCTACCACTACCTCTTTTGCAGCAAGTCCTGTTTCTAAAGCTACTGTTTGTCTCCAATCAAACCCTATTGGCTCAAAAATCCATTGTGTACTTTTACCTATTTGACCTAAATAACTTTGTTCTAATTGTGCTTTAGCACTTAACTCATCTGCTTTTGGATAATTTGAAGCAAACCATATTAAAATAGTAGCTGCAAGTATAAATGTACCTGCTTTTTTTAGATACATCCAAGCTTCCATAGATACTATAGAATATAATAATTTTATAGTAGGTATTCTATATTTTGGCATCTCCATTACAAAAGGTTCATCTCCACCTTTAAATGCTGTCATTCTTAATACTTTTGCCATAACAAGCCCCAATAAAGCTCCAGCTATATAGATAATAAATATAACATTTCCTGCATCCTCTTGAGCAAAAAATGCACCTGCAAAAAGTACATATATTGGTAATTTTGCTCCACAAGACATAAACCCAATTATAAATAGAGTTATAAGTTTATCTTTTCTATTTTTAAGTGTTCGTGTAGCCATATAAGCAGGAACAGAACAACCAAATCCAGTAACTAAAGGGATAAAACTTTTACCGTGCATACCAAATTTATGAAAAAACCCATCTAATAAAAAAGCAACTCTACTCATATATCCAGTTGTTTCAAGAAGTGCAATACCTATATATAAAATAATAATATTAGGTAAAAACAGTAAAACTGCCCCTACACCATTTATAATCCCATCTACTATAAGTGAGCGTAAATCCTCATTAGCAATATTTTCCCCTACAACTTCACCAAGCCAACCAAATCCAGCATCTATATAATCCATAGGGATACTACCCAATGTAAAAGTAAGCTGAAATAAACTCCACATAAAAAATAGAAATATAGGGATACCAAAATATTTATTTATTAAAATATCATCAATTCTTTTTATTCTTTGTTTTGGTTTTTTACTTTTTGGTACTTTTACACACTCAGCTCTTATACCTCTTGATATTGAGTGATGCTCTAAAGACTCAATATCTTTTATATTTTTAGTTTCATAATATTCATAAACATTATTTAATGAGTTTATTAATATTGGTTGAAGCTCCATAAATATAGGTTTATCGTGTAGATATGAAAATAACCCTTCATCTTCTAATAAAAGTTTTATAGATATCTCTCTTGTGTTTAAATCTTTATATTTAAAATCTTTTTCATCTAAAAACTCTTTTATATCTGTAATCTGCTTCTCAAAAATATCACTATATGTTATATTTGATTTATATCTTTTATCATTATCATATATATCGTGTACTTTATCTAAAAGTTCATCTATACCCTCTTTTGTAACAGCACTAATACAAACAGTTGGTACACCTGTAAGAGCTTCTATTTGTTTTACATCTAACTCTATACCCTCTTTTTTAGCTTCATCTACCATATTTAAAGCTATTACCATTTTTTTATTTAGTTTTAAAAGCTCTAAAGTAAGAAGTAAATTTCTAGTAAGATGTGTAGAATCTAATACATTTATAATTACATCATATTCTTCATTTATCAAAAAATCTTTTGCTACAGTTTCATCTTCACTAAAACCATTTATAGAATAGGTCCCTGGTAAATCTATCATATCAACAGCATGACAATGATGTTCAAAACAAACTTCAGTTTTCTCAACAGTTACACCACTAAAATTCCCAACTTTTAATTTAGAATTACTCATAGCATTTATAACAGAACTTTTACCAACATTTGGTTGACCTGCTAAAACTATTTTAATTGGTATTAAACCATTCTTTTGCTCTTCAACTTTTATAGCACAGTTTTCTATATCATCACAATCACATTTCATTCATAATCTCCACTTCTATTGTTTGTGCTTCATCATATCTTAAAGCTATATGTGTATCTTCAATATTTATCTCAATTGTATTTTTTTTCATACTTGTAGCTTCTATAAAAAGTTCTGCACCTTGTACTATTCCAAAAGAGTAAAATCTTTTTTTAAGTTCCTCATTACATTTTATTTTTTTTATAATAACTTGAGTATTTATTGCTACTTCTGATAATCTCATAATAGTCCTTTTATTATTTTGTATATTCAAATGATAACCA
Source organism: Campylobacterota bacterium (assembly GCA_034717655.1). Classification (GTDB taxonomy): domain Bacteria; phylum Campylobacterota; class Campylobacteria; order Campylobacterales; family Arcobacteraceae; genus JAIOSF01. The sequence goes on along the minus strand of JAYELQ010000154.1, from coordinate 8,171 downwards.
TTATCAACTTAATTCTAGTTGAATATGATAATCATTATCATCTAAATTATTTGTAATATTAGTATTTATAGAAATAAGAAGAGAAGTATAAAAAAATTCACTGAAAAAAATCAGTGAATATTCTTATTTTAATTTATGTGAAATACTATAAATTACAGGTAGATATATAAGATTTAAAACAGTCCCCCACGCAAGTCCAAAACCTAATGCAATTGCAATTGGTTGAAATATCACTGCTTGTCCAGTTGCAAAAAATATTAAAGAACTCATACCTATTAAAGTAGTTATTGTTGTAAGAACAATAGGTCTAAACCTTTTATTTGCTCTTATAAATAACTCCTCTATAGTTTTTGCTTTTTTAAGGTATGTCATCATAATAATACCATCATTTATAACGACTCCAGCTAACCCCAATGCCCCTATCATAGCAGGCATAGAAAGATTTAATCCTAACACTTTATGACCTATAAGAACACCTAAAAATGAAAAAGGTATTACAGACATCAAAATAGCAGTTTCTCTAAAAGAGTTAAATAGATATAACATAGATAACATAATTAAAGTTATAGCTAATACTCCAGCTGCCATCATATCTCTTGCTAAATCTTTATTTTTTGCAGCTTCCCCTTTTAGTATAATTTTAATATCATCTTTTTTTAAATCTTCTAAAATAGGTTCTATCTCCTCTAAAACTTCACTTGCTGTTATTATTTTTGCATTAACATTAGCATATATATAGAAGTTTTTCTCACCATTATCTTTGATAAGTTGTTCAAAAGATTTTTTAACGATAAAATCACAAACCTCATCTAAAGAAACAATAGTACCATCTGAAAGTGGTATTTGAGTAGATTTAAACTCTTTAAAGTCATCTTTATTTAATGATTGGATTTTAATATCAAGCATATCAGATGCATCAAATGAAACCGTTGATTTTTTACTTAAATATAAGTTAGATAAATAAGAACCAATCATAGCTTCAGATACACCTAATTGCTCACCATACTTATTAACTTTTATTTTTATCTCATCAATTCCAAATTTTGCAGAGTTAGCAACAGAAGTTGTCCCATCTATAGATTTTAGTTTTTTTGTTAATCTATCTAATGCTTCAACTATCTTACTATCATTTGATACAAGACCTATTTTTACATCTGCTTTTATAGGACCAACTTTTCTCTCTAAAACAGAAATTTCAGTAAGATTAAACCTATTTTTATAATCTTTCTTTTCTATAAATTCAGATAACTCTTTTGATAACTCTTGAGATGTTTTTGTTCTTGTTCTTTTATTTATATCATAATAGATACTAAAAACAGGTGTTATATATTTATCAAGGAAATTACTTGGAGCTAATTTATTTAACTCTACTGTCATATACATTACATAAGGAAATCTTTCAGTATTACTCCCACTATCTCTCCTATATCCAGCTCTTGAGTCTATAGATTTTATATGATATATCTCTTTTTTATCTATTAAATCTTTCTCTATTTTTTTTACCATCTCAAAAGATTGCTCTAATGTTGTATTTGGATTTGCTTTAATTGAGATTTTAACATCATCAGCATCAAAACTTGGAAACATTTGGAACTTTGAACTTTTTACCATACCAACAATTAAAAGAGGAACTAAAATAACAAAAATAATTAAAAAACTTTTTTTCCATCTCATAAAAAAATGGATTATTTTATTATATATATTATTTACAAAACTCCAATCTGTAACCTTTGCACCATTTTTTAATGTATGGGCTGCATGTATAGGTAAAAATAGAAAAGATTCTATTAAAGATGCTACAACTAAAGCAGATAATGCGATAGGGATAAGTCTCATAACTTCCCCCATAGTACCACTAATTAGAAGTGCTGGTAAAAAAGCAAATAGAGTTGTAATACTAGCAATAGTTACAGGTTTTACCATCTCACTTGCACCTTGAATTGCTGCTTTTTTTGGCTCCATACCATTTTCTATATGTTGTTGAATATTTTCACTTACAACTATAGCATCATCAACAACAATACCAATAGCTATTAAAACCCCAACTAACGATATAAGGTTTATACTATATCCAAAAAGATGCATATAAGCAGCAGCTATTACAAATGATGTTGGGATACCTAAAAATATAATAAAAGACATTCTAGCATTTATTAAAAGCCATACTAAAAGTACTATAAACATAATCCCTATAAATATATTAGAACCAACAATATCCAATCTCTCTTTAATTCTATCACTATTATCGTCACTAATACTTATATCTATATCTTTTTGTTTTGGTTGTGTTTTATCTATTAGTTTTTTAATATCTTCAGATATCACCATAGCATTTGCTGTATCTAGTTGTTTTATAGATAATGATATAGAGTTTTTACCATTAAAAGAATATAAAGTACTTGAATCCTCATGTCTTTTTTTAATAGTTGCAATATCTTTTAAATATAAACTACCATTAGATAATTTAATAAGAGTTTCACCTAGCTCTTTTGCACTTTTAGAACCATTATAAGTAGATAGATAATAGTGTTTTGTATCATCTTCAATTTTCCCTATAGGAAATATAAAAGATAGAGTACTTATAGATGAAAATAGTTCATTTTTATTTATATCATAAGCTTCAAGTTTTTTATCATCTAAAAGTAGTTCATAATATTTATCGCTATCTCCAAATACAGTAACTTCACTAATACCACCAATTGTTAAGATTTTAGATTTAAAACCATCTGCAAACTCTTTCATCTGGTTAACATCTAATTTATTAGAAGTTAAAGAGATATTTATAAGGTCTCTTGCTCTATCCATAACATTTACAGTTGGTTCATCCATATCACTTGGAAGATTACCTAAAGTTAATGATACAGCATCTTTAACTTTATTTGCCATAGCATATCTATCTTTACCTTTTTGAAGCTCCAAAACAATACTAAATCTACCAGGGCTAATAATAGTTGTCATATCAATTACACCCTCTAATGATTTTACATTATCCTCTATTTCCGATACAGCCATTCTATCTAAAATATCAACACTTGCCCCTGTATATCCACCACTAATTGATATCATATCCATATCAAAAGTTGGAAATATCTCTTTTGGCATTTTATTATATGACCATATTCCTATAGCAAAAACCATAATAAATAAGACATAATTAAGCCTTGAATTTTCTACAAAAAATTTCAAAAGTTTTGTAAACATTTTTTTCCTTATATTTAAAATAATAATTATTATATCTAATTATCTATTAATATCACTACAAAATATGATATTAAGATAATTTGTTATATAATTATATAATTTATTAAAAAGGATTAGATATCAAAAATAAATTGAAAGTAATACTAATTATATTATCTGTTTTTATATTATTAAATTGTATAGTCTTTTATATCACTACGATAAATCAACAACAAAAAATAGATATAGTATTAAATAAAAGCATAGAAAATCTAAAAACTCATATAGATATTTTATTATATCATGAAAAATCTATTTCAGATAATATATATAAAGAAACTATCAATACAAAAGGTTTTATAGAGCTAATATCAAAAGCTAATAATAGCTCTAAAGAGCAACAAAATATATTAAGAGAAAAATGTATCAATCTTTTTAATGAAAAATATCTTCAAATGAAAAATAGAGGTGTTTTACAATACCATTTTGTATTAGCAAATAACAACTCTTTTTTAAGAATGCATAACCAAAAAAAATATGGTGATAATTTAAGTGAGTTTAGAGAAGATTATATATATGTTCAAGAAAAACAAAAAACAATTCGTGGTTTTGTAAAAGGTAGAACTATACATGGATTTAGAAATACATACCCAATATTTGATAAAAATAAAAACTATATAGGTGCAATGGAGATATCTTTTGATAGTGATAAAATACAAAAATATCTTAATCAACAAAGTAAACTTCATACACATTTTATAGTTCATAAAAGTTTTTTTGATACTATAGAGAACCAAACTAATATTTATAAAAAATATGTAAATAGTGCAGAACATAATGATTATTTTATCTCTTTAAATGGTAACCACTCTTTAGAGATGTGTGTTAATCAAAACAACTTAAAACTAAAAGAGAATAGAAAATATATAGATAAAATGATAAATAAAGGTAAAAACTTCTCTTTTTATAATAAAGATAGAGTAGTTACTTTTATAAGTATAAAGAATATAAAAAATACTAAAGTTGTTGCTTGGTTTGTAGCTTATAAAGATAATATTTTTATTAAAAATACTATCACTAATACTTATTATATTCAAATCATATTTTTTATTATTCTAATTATAATAGCTTATTTAACATATCTAAAAATAGAAGCTAATTATATTATAGATGAAGAGAAAACATTACTAAATTCTGTTTTAAATCTCACAAATGATATTATTTTTATAACAAATTTTAAAGAGGTATTTTTCTCAAATAGTAAATTTTTAGATTTTTTCAATATAAATAACTTAGAAGAGTTTAATAAAAAAATTGATAATGACTTTTTAACAACTTTTGTTCATATTGAGGGGTATCTTTATGATATTATTTTAAAAGAGAATGAAACTTTTCCACAATTAGTAGAGAGAACTCCTGAGTTAGAAAGAATTGTATGTATTTTAGATAAACATATATCTCCACAAGCTTTTTCACTTAGTTTAACAGAGATATATTTTAATGATGATATAAACTACTTAGTTACACTTACGGATATAACATCTTTAAAAGAGAAAGAGCAAGAGATAACATCTAAAGCTTATTATGATAATCTAACTCAAGTATATAATAGAAATAAATTTGATGAGATAGTTTCAGAAGAGATTATAAGAGCAAAAAGGTATAAAACAAACCTTACAATAGGTATAATTGATATTGACCATTTTAAAAAATTTAATGATACCTATGGACATCTAATAGGTGATGAAATTTTAAAAATGTTAGCAAATTATCTAAACACTCATGTAAGAGATACAGATACTTTTGCTAGATGGGGTGGAGAGGAGTTTGTTGTACTTTTCCCTGAAACTTCTATAGAAAATGCACAACTTGCTTGTGATAAATTAAGAATAGGATTATCTAAACTATCTCATAAAAAAGCTGGTAATATCACAGCTAGTTTTGGTATAACACAATATAAATTAAATGATAGTTTAGAAGATATGTTCAAAAGATGTGATGATGCTCTTTATAAAGCTAAAGCAGATGGTAGAAATATAGTCTGTATAAATAGATAAAATAAAAGGAGATTGAATTGCCAAATAAAGTTATATTAAATAAAGATACTATGATAGTTTCTGAAACAGATGAAAAAGGTAGAATTATATATGCAAATGCTGATTTTTGTAAGATTGCTGGATATACAAAAGAGGAGCTAATAGGTCAACCACATAATGTTGTAAGGCATTCAGATATGCCAAAAGCTGCATTTTCTGACCTTTGGTCAACTCTTAAAAGTGGAAGAATATGGAAAGGGATAGTAAAAAACAAAACTAAAAATGGTGGATATTATTGGGTAAATGCAACTGCTTATCCATCAAAAGATGCTAATGGAAAAACTAGATATATATCTGTAAGAGTTAAACCCACAGATAAAGAGATAGATGATGCTATCTCACTATATAAAACATTAATATAGAGGATTAGGAAATATGATAATTTCACCCACAAAAGATAAAGAAAATATTTTAAATACATTAAATATAGTTGAACAATATATTAATGGAGATAAAAACAATTTTGATGGTTTAACTAATGAAAATTGTAAAAATCATAACTTTCAAGAGATAGAAAATAAAATAATATCTATTGCTAAACAATTAGAACAAAGAGATAAAGAATCTCTTACTGTTTATGGTGAAATTATGTTAACTTGTGAGAAGTTATCTGATGGATTTACAACAGATAGAATTACATCAAGCTCAAATGACCCAAAACTAGGATATATATCAAAAACTTTAAATGATATGTTTTTAAAACTATATCAAATTATAAGTAATGTTAAAGTTCAACTAAAAGAGTATTCTGATTTAAATTATATTAAAGATATAGATATATCTGTATTTAGAGGTGGTGAGTTTAAAGAGCTATTAGAGGGTATAAACAATCTAAAAGATACACTTAATACAAATCTTATTAAATCACATAAAGATAGCCTTATATTAGAGAATGAAGCAAATATTCTAAAAAATAAATCTAAAATATTAGCAAAAAGTAGTAAAAACCAATCTCTTTCAATAGAGCAAACAACAAAATTCGTTACTAATATATCTACAAATATTAAATCAAATAATAAATCTGTTACTAAAATGTTAGAGTTAGGGAATATAGTAAAAGATGCTACACAAAAAGGGGAGCAAGAGGCTTCAAAAACTTTATTATCTATGGATGATATAGATAGCTCAACAGAAGAGGTGAATGAAGCTATTAAAGTTATCTCTCAAATTGCATTTCAAACAAATATTTTAAGTTTAAATGCTGCTGTTGAAGCAGCAACTGCTGGTGAAGCTGGAAAAGGTTTTGCCGTTGTTGCTCAAGAGGTTAGAAACCTTGCCAATAGAAGTGCTGATGCTGCTACTCAAATTAGTGCATTGATGAACTCTTTAAAAAACAAATCTAAAAATGGAAAAGATATAGCAAGTATAATGGTTGAAGATTATCAAAAACTTGCTTCAAATATAAATGAAACAGTAAATTTAATAGATGGTATATCAACATCAACAAAAGAGCAAAATATCTCTATATCTGAAGTTGAAAATTCATTAAATAATATAGATAAGATAGTTGTAGAGAACTCTTCTATTAGTGAAGATATAAACAAAGTATCAAAAGAGATACATAGTGTAGCTAGTAAAATATTAGAATCTTCTTCTAAAGCTAGATTTAAAGGTAAAGAGAATATATCTATTGAAAATAGTAGGAATTAAATATGGCAAAGAGTAAAATTGCAAAACCAAAAGAGTTTTTAAATAAAAAAATATTTCACGATTATACAGTTGAAGATATATTTGAAGTTGGGATAGAGCTAAAAGGTAGTGAAGTTAAATCTATACGAGCTGGAAGAATGAACTTTAAAGAGAGTTTTGTAAGGATAATAAAAAATGAAGTTTTTATATTAAATATGCATATCTCTCCACTAGAAACAACACACACCACATATAGACCAGATGAGAGTAGAGACAGAAGACTACTTCTACATAGAAAACAGATAAATAAACTATTTGAAAAAGTTACAAAAGATGGTTATACTATAGTTGCAACAAAATTATACTTTAATGATAAAAATATGGTAAAACTAAATATAGGTATAGGTAAAGGTAAAAAACTTCACGATAAAAGGGAAGATTTAAAAAGGAAAACAATGCAAAGAGAAACACAAAAAGTTCTAAAAGATTGGAATAGATAGTGAAAAAATTAACATTTGGAATTGTTGGACTTGGACTTATGGGTGGTTCTTTTGCAAAAGTGATTAAAAAAAATAACTTAGCAAAAAAAGTAGTTGGATATGACCATAATAAAAAGCATCAAAAAGAGGCTTTGAGTTTAAAACTAGTTGATAAAATAGTAGATATAGATAAACTATTAAAATGTGATGTTATTGTATTGTGTATCCCTGTAAATGCTATTGTAAATTTTATGCCTACTTTAAAAGGGATTAAAAAAGATACAACTATTATAGACTTTGGGAGTACAAAAAAACTAATAGTAGATAATATACCTAAATCTATAAAAGCAAATTATATCCCTGCACACCCTATGACAGGTACTGAAAAATTTGGACCATCTGCTGCTATTGATGGCTTATATGAAAATAAAACTATAGTTTTATGTGATTTTGAAAATATAAAAAAAATCCATAAAAAAAGAGCATTAAAAATATTTAAAACTATAGAGATGAATATTGTATTTATGGACTCTTCAACACATGATATTCATGCTTGTTTTATATCACACCTTCCACATGCTATCTCTTTTGCATTAGCAAATACAGTTATGAACCACGAAGGACCAAATGAGATAATATCTCTTGCAGGTGGTGGTTTTAGAGATATGAGTAGAATTGCAAAATCATCTCCTAATATGTGGATAGATATTTTTAAACAAAATAGAGATAATATGTTAAATTCTATTGAGAAATTTAATAAAGAGATGGGTATTATTGAAGATTTAAT
>JAYELQ010000153.1:0-2100 GCA_034717655.1 Campylobacterota bacterium | reverse complement strand
ACCTATATTATGTGGTGATGATGGTATTCCTGATTATAAATTAAAGCAAAATGAAAAGTTAGATAAGATTGCATTAGAAAAGTTTTATAAAAATAACTTTAGTGATGCTATTGATAACTATTTAGAAGATGAAGATATAGTAGATTTAAGAGCTGGGTTTTATGAAAAGTTTTATCAAATTAAAAAACCATACTACACTATGAAATTTATAAAAAACAATAAAGTTGTTAGCCACTGGGCAAAAGCATATAGAGGGATAGTATTAAAACTTATTGCTCAAAATAATATACAAACTATAGATGAACTCCTAAATCTAAATATAAAAAACCTAAAACTAATAGAGATAAAAAGAATAAAATTCAAAAATGAGATTTTATTTACTATAATAGAATAGTTTACTTAATTCTTTTTTTTAAATTATAAATATCATAATATTTATCAATAGACCTTTGAAGTTCATAATCTGTTAGTGATGTTTCTTTTTTAACTCCAAAACGATTTAGAAAACCTCTAGGCATTATAGAGTTTTCCTCTTTTGGATTTTTAAGATATTCAAATATAGCTTGTTTTATTTTTCTTTTACTACTATATTCAAGTGTATATCTTGCCATAAATACATTTAATTGATGAGATTGAAAATGGCAATTTTTACAATTTTTTTCAAATAAATCATTAGATTGTGATGTTTGTATAAATAAAAAGAATATTATTACCAACTTATAGAAACACATGTACCCTCTTTTATAATTGATTTTATATTTATATTTAAATTATACTCTTTTACTATATTATATATAATATTAAAACCTATCCCAAACCCACCTTGAGTATTATTAAACCTAGTATATCTTTGATGTATTGTATCTATTTGTTTTTGACTCATACCATCACCTTGGTCACAAACTGTAAAACTATCTCTTTGAATTATTATATCTATTTTTGAATTTTTAGTAGAATATTTAATAGCATTTGATAAAAGATTATCTATCACCCTTTGAATTTTATTTTTGTCTATAAATAAAGATGAGCTATTTTTATTTTCTATAGATATTGAAATAGATTTAGAGTTAAATAATACTGAAAAATATTCAACTCTTTGCTCTATTATATTATTTATATTAATATTTTCATTTTTAATTTTTACTTTATTATTAAGTGTTAGATAGATAAGGTCTTCATAAAGATTTGAGATAGTTAAAGATGCACTTTTTATCCTAGTAACTCTTTTAATTAACCTATCATAAGGTAACTCTTTTGATTGAATTAGCTCTATATTTGCTAAAATTGTAGATAAAGGTGTATTTAATTCGTGTGTAGTATCTTTTATAAACCTATTTAAAAGATTAAGATTATCACGAATTGGTTTTAAAATCAATTGTACTAAAAAAACAGAAGTTAAAAATATAATTAAAATAATAATACTTAAAATAGGTATCATATCTTTTAAAATATTTTCAAAATAAGATACACCTTTTTCTCTTATTACAATATAAGCTGTACCCAAATAATATTGACTTGTTTTATATATATAATAATTATAGTCATTTTTAAAATAACATTTTTCCTGAAAATTTATATCTATATTTTTAAACTCTCCAAATATAATATTTTTATCTATATCATAAATAGTGCTTTGAAAATCTTTATAAATAGGATAGTTCATACTATTTTCTAAACGATTATGCAAACTTTTTAACTCTTGATAAATATCTTTACTATATATAAAAAGTTTATTCTCTATCTCTTTTTTATATTGTTCTTTTTGAGATATATAATAGCTATAACTAAATGCAGAGATAATTAAAAAAGTAGATATTAAATATAAAATAAGTACATTTTTTATTGTTTTTATTTCACCATTAGACAAACTTATAACCTTGTTTTTTATACTTAATATTTTGTTTTTACCTATTATCTTACGAAGATTTTTTATATAAGTTCTTAAACTTGCTTCATTATGTTCTTTATTAAATCCCCAAACATACTCAAATATATGCTCAAACTCTACACATTTATTTTTATTTGAAACCAAAAGTTTTAAAAGCTCAGATTCTTTATGAGCCAAATTAATAGATTGATTATCTTTTAGTATTATTTTTT
>JAYELQ010000152.1:0-10566 GCA_034717655.1 Campylobacterota bacterium | reverse complement strand
TCTACTTGCTATAATCATAATTAATAATTATACTTAAAAAAATATAAAAGTCAAAAAAATGACTCTTTTTTATAGCCTTATATACTTTAGTTAAAGGCTTTATAGCATTTTTTATCGGATTGACCTAGTTTTTAATAGGAAAAGAGATTAATTTATTAAAATTTAAAGAAACCTTGAGTATTTTAAGAATTAAAAGATAATTATTTTTTCCTAACTTCTAAAATGTTCTCTTAATAGGCATTGTTAGTGTGTTTCTAGCTATTTTAGAAGAAAAAAAATATAATATTTTTTTTATAATACTCATTTAGCTTAGGAATAATGGAGGATTACAATATGACCCGATTTTTTTTCTTTGGGATTCTGTTTTACTACATGGGGATTTAAGTCCAAGTCTTGTTATATTGTATATTTTTTTCTACATCCTAGTTTGAAACATAGTTACTTTGTCTATTTTAATTAGATTTTCATTATATATTACAATATCACTCAATTATAACTTTTATATCAATAAAATCAATAAATTTTTTATTATATTAACTTTTCTCATAAAATTACGATAAAATATCTCCAATTTATTAAAATTAGACTAGATGAAACAAAAATAGAGGATATAAGATAATGAAAAAAATGATTTTGCTTTTTTCTCATAAATTAACGGAAGAACAATTCAATGATGCAAAAGAAAGTTTAAAAGTTGAGGAGTTTGTATATCTGCCAAATGATTTACAACAATTATGGTCAAATATACCTCCCACACTGAAAACTTTGGATAAGTACTTAGATTCTTTAAAAAAGTTTGTATTAGCTAATTCAAAGCCAGATGATATTATTTTAATTCAAGGAGATTTCGGAGGTGTTTACGAGATGGTAAACTTTTCTAAAAAAAACAATCTAATTCCAGTTCATTCAACAACAGTAAGAGATAGTGAAGAAAAAACAATAGATGGAAAAGTAACAAAAATTAGTAAATTTGAACATATAATTTATAGGAGATATTAATGCAAAATTTATCTGAGATAACATCAATCATAAAAATAACTAAAGAAGAGTTGAGACAATTTAATATTTATAATTTAGGGGTATAAAAGTGAATTTATTAGTTTTATTAGTCGGTGGTAACCCTATAGCAAATTATGCTTTAATTGAGTATTTTAAAAATAATGGTGATGAAAGAATTCCAAAATATGATAGTATAATGCTTATTTATACATCACAAACAGAAAAAGTAACTCAAAATATAGAAAGTTTAACAGATGATGTAAGTTTTATAAATATAAATCTAGAGAGTAATGAGTCTAATTTAAGATATATTAAAAAGATTGTTTTAAATAAACTTAATAGTTTAGAAAATATTAATTCAATTCATTTAAATTATACAGGTGGTAGAAAACCTATGAGTTTAGGGGCATTTTTAACAATAAATGAATTTACTAGAAGTTGTAAAAAAATATATACAGATATTAATCCAAATAATTACAAATTAACACTAGAGGATGGAAATACATATTTAAAAGGGGATGAAACAATATCTTCAAAACTAAATATACCTATTATTGATTTTTATCAGCTTCATGGTTTAACTAAACCAGAGTATAAAACTAAAATAAGTGATTTTTATAGTGAAGAGTTTTGTATGTTTTTATTAGATAAATGTGAAAATAGTGAAAAAGAGTTTTATGTTGATTTATGGGATCAAAAAAATATTAGAAATTTAGATTGGAAAAAGTCTTTACCAGAGTATATAGATAAAAAAATTTCTAATAATCAACTTAAATCATTACAGAAATTTATAAAAGGTATTTGGCTTGAGGAGTATCTATTTAGTATTTTAAATGAGATAAAAGAGGAGTGTAATATAACAGATATTGCCTATAATGTTGAAGCTGAGAATAGAAATAAAAAATTTGAGGTTGATGTTATAGCAATAAGTGGATATAAATCTTTTGTTTTTAGTTGTACTACAGGTTATAAAGCAAGAGATATAAAACAAAAAGCTTTTGAAGTAGATAAAAAAGCAGAACAACTTGCAGGAAGAGGCTCTAATTCTATTGTAGTATGTTTAGCTAAAGATATTGAAAAAAATGATAGTGGAATAACAGGTCTAAAATCTGATATGAAGCATATCGAAAAAAGTTTTAATGCTATTGGAATAGAAGATATAAAAGATAAAAAAATATTTAAAACTAAGTTAAAAGAGATATTTTAATGAGAGGTTTAGTTTATATTACAAATAAAAAAATAAATAGTGGAAAAGTTTTATTTAAAAATGATGAAAGTGGAATTATAGATTTCCCTTCTACTTTTGAAAATAATGATATTGTAGAGGTTGAATTTAGAGATAATGATATAAATCAAAGAGTTACTAAAATGGTAGCTGTTAGTCCTATCTATCACGGTTTTATTATGCAAAAATTTAGCAATACAAAAGGTATTGTTTTAGCAACTTATCCGAAAATAGAGGGTCTTGTAAGTTTTAAAAATACAGATATAAAAGATAAAGCAAAAGTTAGTTTTAGAATTAAAAAAACTCTTGATGGTAAAACTGAAGCTATCAGTATAAAAGAGGTTAATAAAGAGGATTTTTATAAATGCAACACTCCAATATTTGGAAAACTTCAAACAAAAACTACTACAACAAAAGAGAGTTTTGTAATCGATGTTATAACTACAACAAAACAAAAAAATATGCTTAGTGGTAAAATTAAATTCATAAAACAACACTTTGGATTTATTAGTGGTGATGATGGTGAGGATTACTTCTTTAATACAAATAGTTATGAAAAGTTTTATAATGATAGTGCTAAAAAAAATAATAAAGTAAATTTTATCTCTATGAAAAGCTCAAAAGGATTACAAGTAAAATCTTTTTGTAATAAAGAGCAAAATTTAGTAGAAGATAAACAGTATATAATTATAAATAACCAAAAGATAAAGATAAATAATTATATAAAAGTTTATAATCAAAAACCACAACTTGGAGATATTGTTTATTATTTTGAAAATAATGGTAGTATTGAGTTAAAAAATGAAGAACAAACTATTAATAAAATAGTACTTACACAAAATCAAAAACAAAATCAAGAAAATATTAAAACTTCAAAAATAAAAGTGGTTAAAGATAAGTTTGGTTTTATTAGTGGTAAGCCTGATATATTTTTTACTATGAATAGTTATAAAAAAATTTATAATAAAGAAGCAAAACAAGGGGATATTGTAAGTTTTATCTCTATGAAAAGTGAAAAAGGGGTATCTGTTAAAAACTTTATACAAGATGAAGCTATAGATGTTAACAAACAAAGTTTTAAAAATTTTGTAGAGATAGAAAATAATTGTTTATATTATAGTTATATTCAAAATAATAGTGCAAAAGAGGTTTATAAATATAATTCAGATGAGTTATCTGAATCTATTAGTTGCTATAATGATAAAAAAATAGAGAAAAGATTTAAACTTTTAGCAATTGATTGTTTAATCGAAAATAATTATACAAATAAAAAAATATCTTTAGAGAAACTTATTACAGAAAAAAATGGTATTATTAATAGTTTTATTGAGAATAGTATCAACGATAATGATTATGAAAGTGCATTAGAGTATGAGATGAAACTTCAAGAATTAAATTATAAACCAAATAGAGTGTCAAGATTAACAAATATTGCGCCAAATAAAATAGAGTTTTTAAATGATGATATTAACCTTAGAGATATTAATAATAATGAAAAATTAAATATTATGTTAGATGATATTGAATCTATTGGATTTTTAGAAACTAAAGAGGAGTATAATATTGATTTAAATAGCTATAATATAGAAGAGATAAAAGATACTCAAAGTTGGGATATTGATTTAAATCAGTATATTACAAAACAGATATCACATAGTGATAAATTTAATTTTATAAAGGATTGAAATGGATAGTATGACAAAGAAGTTAATTGATAGTGTAAAAGCTAGAGATACATTGGTTTTTATAGAAACTGTTGAAGAGGAAGAGGCTATTAAAAATATAATCTCTTTAGGGATATCTTTAAATCAAAGTATAGTAAAATGGAACCCTGTTCAAAATTTTACAGATATTACACCAAGTAGTGGAATGCCTGCAATGCAACCTATGGGGCAAATAGATGAACTTCACTCTATGCTTGAAGAGATTGCAAACTATAGTGGTGATGCTATTTTTGTATTGCAAGATGTTAATTTTTTTATGAACCAAAATACACAGCCTGAACAATTAGCAAATTTAATTAGAAATTTTAAACTTCTAAAAAGAGAGCTAAAATCTACAAGAAAAACTATAGTAGTTTTTGGAGTTAATTATAATCTTCCTAGTGAGGTTGAGGATGATTTTATATTAATTAATCATAAAAGACCTAATAAGAATCAACTTTTTAAGATACTAGTTGACTTTATAGCTGCAAATAATTTTGAAAATAGACTTACAGCTGATGAGAGAATTAGAGATGAGATTATAAACTCAGCAACTGGATTAACAGCCGACCAAGCAAGAAGTTCATTTGCAAAAGCTATAATAGAACACGGTGAACTTAATAGCAATGCAATTAGTTTTTTACTTGAACAAAAAAAGCAAATTATTCAAAGAAATGATATGTTAGAATATTATGATGCTAACACTTCAATTGACTCAGTTGGGGGATTGAAACATCTAAAAAGTTGGCTTAAAAAAAGAAAAAAAGCTTTTAGTGAAGAAGCAAAACAATTAGCAATTCCAGAACCAAAAGGACTTTTAATATTTGGAGTACCAGGGGGTGGAAAATCACTTACTGCAAAAGCAGTATCTAGTATGTGGCAAATGCCTTTGCTTAGATTTGATATAGGTAGAGTTTTTGGACAATATGTTGGTCAATCTGAAACAAATATGAGAGAAGCACTCTCAATCGCAGAAGCAATTTCACCTTGTATATTATGGATAGATGAGATGGAAAAAGGATTTGCAGGTGCTAGTGGTGGACATGAAACTACAACTAGAGTTTTAGGTAATTTCCTAACTTGGATGCAAGAAAAAACTACAACTGTTTTTGTAATAGCAACAGCTAATGATATTACAAAACTTCCTCCTGAATTTATAAGAAAAGGAAGATTTGATGAGATGTTTTTTGTACCACCTCCATCTGATAAAGATAGAGAAGATATTTTTAATATAGTACTTAGAAAATATAAGTTAAATCCTGAAGATTTTGAAATATCAAAACTTGCACAATATAGTAAAGATAGAACAGGAGCAGAGATTGAACAAGCAGTAATTGAAGCTAAATATGATGCTTTTGACTCAGATACAAATCCAATGACAGAAGATATTCAAAGAGTACTAACTCAAACTACACCAATTTGGCAAAATTTCCAAAGAATTATAAATACAGAAGAGTATAGACAAATAATATCAAATGCAAAGCCAGCATCTGAATTTCAAACAAATACTAGGGGTAGATAATGAATTACTATTTTGATGAATCTGGAAACTGGCAAGAGCCATTTGATGAGAGAAATAAACTTCTAATCGGAGGACTTCTAATAAAAGAAAACTATATAAAAAAAGAGCTTAAACAAGAATTTACTATGTTTAAAAACAAACACAACTTATCTGAAATACATGCTACAGATATAAAAGATGTCTATTTAAAAGAGCAATTATATAAGATGATATATGATTATGTAAAACTTGATGAAGTTGATATGTTAGTACATTATTTAAAACCAAAAGCATTATATTCAAGAACTCTAAATGACCCAGATGATTTATATATTGATATTGCATCAAAATTAATTAGTGATATAACTTTTGGAGATACTAATTTAAATATTGAATATGATATGAAATTTCATTATGCTTATCCACTTAATGTTCTAGATAATTTAAATTATGCAAATCAAAATTTTACTAAAATGAAACAAAATTTTATTTTATCTGAAGATGGATATAAAGATAATATACAAAGAATTCAAAGTATTATTAAAAAGAGTTATAAAAAAACAAAAGAGTATAAACTTAAAAAAACACTTGATTTATTAAATATTTCACCAAAAGAGAAACAAAAAAATTTTATCTCTAATTATCTTTGGAGTGAATTTAATCTAAAAAGTGAAAAACCAAATATTATAAAAGAGAGATTTAAAGATAAAATTGAACAAATTACAAAACAAAAATATAAAGATTATGGTTTAGAATACGGTGATATTCAAAAACCAAATATCAAATATAAACATAAGCAATACCAAAGTGAGGGGGTTCAAATTATTGATATAATTTGTAATTTAGTATGGAAAAATGGAGATAAAGTTTTAGAGAGTAGTTCAAGTACTATAAAAGGGATATATGAAAATATAACAATCAAGGATATAGCAAATGAAATATAAAATATCTGCAAAAACATTTAATGGAATTGAAATAAAACCAGAGATTGAACTCTTTGTAACTTTAGGTGAAAGAAACACTATCTTACCAGTTGGTATTTATAACAAAGTTTTATCTAATATTCAAGAAGATATCTCTTTTAATGTTGTTTCAAGAGATTTAGAAAACTTAAAATATCAAAATATAAAAGTTGATTATAACTCTTTAATTGAGGTTATAACTAAAATGATTTTAGAACTTATTCCAGATACTCAAGATAGGATTAAAAATCCAAAACTATTAAGATCTATTGAACTTTATGAAGATGCAAATATTGAGCAATCAAAACTATTATTTGATGAAATTGATAATACTACTCTTAAAAAATTTGATTTAGATGAGTATTTTTTATTAAGTTTTAAACTCCTAAAAGAGAAAACAAAAGATGATTTTAATGAAGCAAGAAATCTTTTTAAAGAAAATCCAAACAAAATTAAACAGATATATTTTACTTACATTAAATATCTTCAAAATATTAGAGATGAAAAAGAGCCTAAAAAACTTATAAATGAATTTGAAGCAAAATATCCAATCTCAATCTTAGAAAGAGATGAGTTATCATTTTATTATTATTTAAAAGGGAGAGGTGAATATGCAAGAGGTGAATTTTTACTCGCTTTAAAAAATCTATCTTTAGCTATAGAAAATACAGATAAAGAGGATGAAAAGCAATTAGCTACTATTTATAATAGTGCAACAAACTCTTTTACAGATAATCTTTTTTTTGATGAAGCTCAGCAGTTAGCTTCTAAAGCTTTAGAGCTAAGAGATAAACTAAAACTAGCTGAAACAAAAGATAGTTTAAGTTTAATAGGGGGAATATACTTTAAGAGTGGTAAGTTTAAAAAAGCTTATGAACAATTTAAAAAAGTAGATATTAATGATTCAAGAAGTTTTAATTATCTTGCAAAATGCTCTATTATGTTAGATTATAACCATAAAGCTAATGAGTATTTAGAACAATCAAAAACTTTTCAAGATGATAAAAAAGGTTTCTTAGTTTTATATAAATTCCTTTTATTATTTAAAGAGAAACAATTTGATGAAGTTTTAGAGCTTTATAAACAAACTATTATGTTGCCTGAAAATAAAAAATCTTATGATAAATTTGTTTTAGGTTGGGGATTTACTTTAGTAGCTAGAGCTTACTTTGAAGAAAAAGAGTATTCTAATGGTGTACATAATCTTTTTATAGGGATAGATTTTTTTGTAGAAGATAGATATATACTAGAAGCTTTTTATGTATCACTTTATATTTATCAGTACTCTTTACCAATTAATGATATAGATAGATTTTATAGTTTAATAGATAGATATAACTTAAAACAAAAGTTTGAAGAGTATGTTCAAAAACATAAAAATATCTCAAAAGAGTATAGTGATATATTTGGAATTAAAAAAGGTGAAACTAATAATTTAAAAAAGTTTTATAAAGATACAAAAGAGATAAATCAAGAAAATTATAATCCAGATGTTGTAAAAGATATCTTAGATAAATTTTGTTTAATATAAGGAGATATTATGTCAGGACCAAAAAAAAGTTATTATGAGATAAGACAAGAGGAATACCAAAGAAGAAAAGCAGAACAAAGAGCTAAAAGAGAAGCTCAAATTAATGACATCAATATGCAAATAGGTAGTATTGAAAATAGATTGAGTAATCTTCTAAACAATGGTATTAATACAAATATGATTAATAATTGGATTAGTCAAGCTAGAGATACAAATGGAGACTTAAGAGATTGTTTTAGACAAATAAGGGGAATTAATAATTATTTATCGAATAAAGAGAACCTTTTAAAACAAAAACAAAAAAAACTAGCTAAAGAAGAGGAAGAAAAAAAAGTTTATCAAGAGAAAATAAACACTATAATTGATGGTTTAGATGAAGTTAAAAGTGATTACAAAGATGTTTTAAATGATGGAATTAAACAAAGAGTAGAGCTATTTAAAAACTCTATAAAATCAAATCCAGATAACTTAAATACTTTAAAACAGATAGAAAATCTTAAACAAACACTTTTTAAACAGTATGAAGAGTATCAAACTCAAAAAGAGGATACAAAGTATGTAGCTAATATCTTTTCAGATGCTTTAAATACTAATATAAATGAAGATGGAGATGGGAGTTTATCTATTTCAGGCTCAATTGATGGAGTACCAATTTCAGTAAAACTTAATAAGAACAATAAAAATATAGATTTTGATACCCCAACAGATGGAAGTTGTAAACAAGGATTAGATGCACTACAAAAAAAACTAAATAGTGCTAATATTAATTTAGGAGCTATAAAAGTTTTAAAAACAGGGCAAACAATAAATGCAACACAACAAAATAAAAATTCAAGGATAAAAGCATAAAAATTTACCATTTTGATATTGTAAAAGATATATTAGGTTTTGGTAATAGGTTAGTTATTTGGAGTAGTGGTTGCCCATTTAGTTGTGATGGTTGTATTGTAGAGGAACTTCAAAGTTCAAAATTAGGAACAGATTATAAAATAGAGCAGTTTTATAATTTAATAATTAACTATTTAGATAAAATAGATGGTATCACCTTTTCAGGGGGTGAGCCATTATATCAAAGTAAAGAGTTATTAGACTTTCTTTTGTTATTACCAAAAGAGTTAGATAAAATGCTTTTTACAGGTTATGATTATAATGAACTAAACCAAAATCAAATTAACTGTTATAATATGTTTGATTTAGTAATTGAAGGTAAGTTTGATAATAAAAAAACAGGAAATTTTCTTTGGAGAGGCTCTTCAAACCAAGAAATAAAATCTCCAACTAATAAATATCAACCTATTTTGAAAGATTTATATAATTCAAAAAGTGCTGGACTTGAGATAAACATAAATAATAAAGAGATAATATATTACGGAATACCAACAAAAAATAATGAAATTAAAAAAATAGCTAATTTGTTGAATTAATAATAAACCTTATTTGATAGATATTTTTAAATAAATTATAAATGTATCTAAAACTTTTTTACAAGAGACAAAATATGTCTATAAAGAATGTTAATATTTCTAAATTTAAAATTTAGGAGAGTCTTAAAATGAAAAAGCAAAAAATAAAGTTTAGAATAAATACTTCTGAGATAAAGACAAGAGTTACATGGGGGTTCAATCCTGTGACTCGTACAATAAAATCAAAAAAAGTTTATAGTAGAAAAAACTATAAAATATCTTATTGAGTTATTATGAAAAATAACTTATTTATATCACAAAAAGTAACTATACATAGAAATAATAAACAATTAAAATTAGTATTTGATAACTTATCAAAAGATATACCTATAAGTATAATTGAAAACTTATTCTTAATTGGTTCTGCTATTACACTTACTAATGGTGCTAGGAGTTTATTACTTGAAAATAATAAAAGTATATTTTATTACACTTCAGGATATAAAATGCAAGGGGTACTTTCTAATACTAAGCTTCAAAGTAATTATAGAAATAGATTATTTCAATATGATGCATATAATTCAAAAGTATTAAATATCTCAAAACATATAGTACAAAAAAAGATTAATTCAATGGAGAAAGTTTTTGATTTACATCTTAATAAGTATAGGCATAAAATATATGATGTTGCAAATCATACAGAGCTATTAGGTGTAGAGGGGATAGCTACAACAAGTATGTTTAAAATATTTAAGAAATATCTTTTAGCTTCCAAGATAGAGGATTTTAAAAAAAGAGAGTATAGACCAACAAAAGATAAAGTAAACGGGATACTTAGTTTTACATATACACTTTATTCAAATTTACTCTATGGATTGGTATTAAGTGAAGGTTATGACCCTTATATAGGTTTTTTACATAAAAAAAGAGGTACACATTATGCTTTTGTATCTGACTTGATTGAATATGATAGAGCTGGTTTAACAAAGTTTGTATTACTATTATTTGTAAAGAGAGTTTTAGATGATGAAGATTTTGATGGTATATATTTAAATACAGATGGTAGGAAAAAATTTTTACTAAAATTTAATGAATATTGTCAAGAAAACTTTGGAAAATCAAGAGAAAATTTAAATGAGATAGGAGATTTATTAGTATGACACTTTATATTACTGAAAAAATTGATAGTGAGAATATTGAAGAGAATTATGACTTAGTTATTGTTTATGATAATCAAATTAT
>JAYELQ010000151.1:0-2106 GCA_034717655.1 Campylobacterota bacterium | reverse complement strand
TTTTGTTCACCTCTTATAAGCTCAAAACTATCAGGAAAATACTCTTTTATAACATCTAAATCTCTTCTTATTGTTTTATCACTTTTACCTTCCCACATATAGTCATTTTTTAAACTATCTATAGATATTATCTCATTATTATTAAATCTTTTTAGAAGCTCTAAAACTCTACTTGTTTGATTTGTTGTCGCCATTATTTTACCTTTTTTTAATAGTTTATATATCTAGTTCAAGTTTATCAAACATAGAACCGATATATTCAATATTTCTTTCTTGTATAGTAGCAAGAGAACTATCCATATTACTTGATAATAGTACTTTTACATTTTTAGAAGCTCGTGTAATAGCAACATATAAAAGTCTATACATCATATCTTTATCTTTCATATTTTCAACATCTCTTAAATCAATATATACAGTTTCATAAGTGCTACCTTGTAGTTTGTGCATAGTAGAAGCATAAGTATATTTAACATCAATAAATGTCTCTTTTATAGTATAAAATAGTTTCCATAACTCTGTTCTTTTTTTATAGTTTTTCTCATCTTTAGCAGATTTTGCTAATTTTTGAAGTACAATTTTAAATCTAGCTTGAGATGTAGGGTCGATTATTTTTATAGGTTTATTTTGTAAATCTTTACAATCCCAATAATCAGTTTGTAAAGTTTTATCATATAGTTTTATAGCAGATGAAAGAGTAACTATATCGCTATTTTGATGTACAATTTTTCCATCTATTATATTTGCTTGTTGAAATATAATCTTATCACCTTTTAAAAGAGTAGGGATATCTTTTTTCTCTTGTGCTTTCCAAAATTTTTTTCTTATAATTCTATTATGATTATCAACACTTTTATTTGTAAAACTTGCTATAACCTTATCTTTTTTAGACCAATTCTCTGGAGTACAGAAGTCATTATGAAACTCTTTTTCATCTCCAAAAAAATGAATATTACTTTTAAAACTATCATCATCAAAAAAATCTTGAAGTGAAATATATTGTTTTGATTTAATAATATTTCTAGCTTTTGTTGCCATATTGATAATATAGCTCCCTTTTGCTTGTCTTACTATTTTTTCAAGTTTGTATTTGTTTTTTATACTAAATATTCTATTATCATTATCATCTATTGGCAAAAGCTGATACTCATCACCTACAAATAATACTGCTTTTATTCTACCTTGTTCTATAGCTTGAATAATATAAGTGTATAAGCTTTTACTTACCATAGAGCTTTCATCTACTATTAATATATCTGTATCTGTTGTATCTTTATCTTTTACATTCAAGTTTTGAGGAACAAACTTTTGTTCCCCATTATCAAAATTTGTTTCTAATTTTAGGTTTAAAAATGATTGTAAAGTTTTTGTATCTACTCTATAAATATCATCAGCTAATAAATTATCTCTTAAAACCTGCAAAGCTTTATGAGTTGGAGCTGTAATAGTTATATGGTATGAAGATTTAAGTTTTTTTACAAGCTTAGTTGTAAGGTAAGTTTTACCTGTACCTGCTGCACCATTTAAAGATATTTCATTATCCCATACCATATTTGTTTTTATAATATCTTCTAGTTTTTCAGATATCTCTTCAAAAGCTTTATTTTGTGTTGTTATATTAATATTTTTCATTTTTCAAATCCTTTTATTTGTTTGATAAAAGAATTATAGAATATTATATAGACATATTTTGTCTATTGAAAAAGTTTTTATAAAAAATAGATGTATCTTCATTAAGTTTCAATCCCCATGTAGTGCAACGGAATTCCGAAGGAAAAAAAGTCGGGTCAGTGTCGTAACTTCGGAAGAAGCTAAGTATGCTGATATATTCAATAAGGTTTCAATCCCCTAAAAGTCGGGTCAGTGTCGTAACTGGACAAGTTGAATTGTTAGATGCTAAAGCAGATTTAGTTTCAATCCCCTAAAAGTCGGGTCAGTGTCGTAACATAACTATGGTTTAGCTGGTAAAGACTCAGTGCGTTTCAATCCCCTAAAAGTCGGGTCAGTGTCGTAACCCCTATTCATACGATAAATAAAGGGTTTTGAATCTTAAGTGAAACTTTAACGATTTTTTTATGGTTTTTTATATATATAAATACCATAATT
>JAYELQ010000150.1:0-2110 GCA_034717655.1 Campylobacterota bacterium | reverse complement strand
AGTAATGATAAAGTTGAATTTGTAGAAATTTAAATAAAAAAATATCTGTAAACTTAAGTAAATTGAAGAGAATTCAAGATATAATTAAATAAAAATAAGGTTTATATATGTATTTCTTTGGTTCTGAGTTTATAATCTCTTCTCTTCTTTGGTTATTTGCAGTTGCTATTTTTATATTTCTATTTAAAGAACAAATTAAAAAGTTTTTTTATAGAGATAGCCCTTTTGAATTATTTGTAGTTAAATTAAAAAGTTATTTAGAAAAAACATATCCTGATATATCATTTGACTACTCTATTATAAAAAAAACAAAATCAGAACCAAATCCAGATGCAAGAATGTATATAGTTATTGAACATATCATAGAGGAGTATTTTAGTCTATTTTTAGATGAGAGTAAATACCCAAATACAACACCTCAAAATTTACAATGGGGTAGTTATGTATTTAATTGTGAACCAAATAAAAATAAACTACCAAATGACTGGGGTCAAAGAAAACAAGCATTACTTTTAAGAGATGGTAAAAAATGTTTTAGATGTAGTAAACATCTTGATATAGATACCGTACAGATACATATGATAAAAAGTCTAAGTGAAAATGGTAAATATAATCTTGAAAATCTAATCCCTATTTGTAAAGATTGTGAACATGTTTTAAAAAATGAAAAAACCAAACATCTTGATATAAAAGAAGATTTAGAAGATATCGTAAAAGAATCTATATAATATAATTTAAAGGAAAATAAAATGAACTATCCAAATTTTACAGAAGAACATAAGTCATTAATGGCAAAGTATTGTACAAAAGAGGTTTTTGAAAAATATAAAGATATAAAAACAAAAAATAATTTTACTTTTTTAGATGTTATAAAATCGGGTATTGATAATCCAGATAGTGGTATAGGTGCTTATGCTGGTGATGAAGAGAGTTATACTCTATTTTCTGATTTTTTTGATAAAATAATAGAAGAGTATCATAGTTTTTCAAAAGAAAATAAACATCAAAGTGATTTAAATCCAGATAATCTAAATGCTCCAAATCCAGACCTTGATAATAACTTTATATTATCTACTAGAATTAGAGTTGGTAGAAATATAAAAGATATGCCATTAGGTCCTGCAATATCTAAAACACAAAGAGATGAGATAGAAAAGTTAGTATCAAATAGTTTATTATCTTTAGATGGTTCTCTAAATGGTAAATACTATCCAATTAATGGTATGTCTAAAGAGAATCAAGAGATGTTAATAAAAGAGCATTTTTTATTTAAAGAGGGGGATAGATTTTTAGAATCTGCTGGATTAAATAGAGATTGGCCATTAAGTAGAGGTATATTTCATAATAATGATAAAACTTTTTTAGTTTGGATAAATGAAGAGGACCAATTAAGAGTTATATCTATGCAAAAAGGTGGTGATATAAAAGAGGTATTTGCAAGGCTTACAGATGCTATATCTAAACTAGAAAAAAAGATGAGTTTTTCATATAATGAGCATTTAGGATATATCACATCTTGCCCTACAAACTTAGGTACGGCTATGAGAGCTAGTGTTCATATAAAACTTCCAAAACTATCTTCTAATATGGAAGAGTTTAAAAAGATTTGTAATAAATATTATCTACAAATTAGAGGTATTGATGGTGAACACTCTAAATCTAAAGGTGGAGTTTATGATATCTCAAATAAAAGAAGATTAGGTGTAACAGAAGTACAATGTGTTCAAGATATGTATGATGGTATAGTTAAACTAATCGATATTGAAAAAAAATTATAAAATAATATTTAAGGTAAGAATATGGGAATATGTATAAAAGAGGCTCTAAGAAGAATAACAAAAGAGGTACAAAAAGTATCTTTTGAGATTTTACCTATTGAAAATGCTAATAAAAAAATATCTGCTCAAGATATTTATGTAAAACACTCTTTGCCACCTTTTAATAATTCTGCTATGGATGGATATGCCATTAGATTAGCTGATATTGGGAAAGAGGTTAAAGTAATAGATGATATATTTGCAGGAAGTGAAAAAGAGACACAAATAGAAGATGGGCAGTGTGTAAAAATAATGACAGGTGCAAGAGTACCAAAATCAGCACAAGCTATTGT
>JAYELQ010000149.1:0-10629 GCA_034717655.1 Campylobacterota bacterium | reverse complement strand
TCAAGGTATTTAGAGTTTTTTAGGTTACTCTTTTGAGAATATTTAAACATATCTAGTTCATTCATAAGTTTCCAAATGGGTCTTGTCATAACACCATTTTTATTTGTAAACTTTAAAAATATATCTCTTTGTTTTTTATCTTTGAATAATAGGGCTTGAAGCCAATAGTTTGAATTAGAATTTTTAGGCTCTTTTATAAACTTTATACCTTTTTTATTTTTAAAAAACTCTTCATATTTTAATGCTAACTCTTTTTTATTTTTTATAAAATTATCTAATTGTTCTAGTTGAGCTACCAAAAGTGCTGCATTTAGGTTTGGCATTCTATAGTTGAACCCTATCTCATTATGGACATATTCAAATTTATGAGGTACTTTTGCAGTTGTTGTAAGATGTTTTGCTCTTTTTGCTAAGTTTTCATCATCAGTTACAATAACTCCACCACCACCAGAAGTGATGATTTTATTTCCATTAAAACTAAAAGCACCAACTTTTCCAAATGTTCCTGTATGTTTAGTGATATTATTAGAAGTGTAATAACTTCCTAAAGATTCTGCACTATCTTCAACTAAAGTGATATTCCATTTTTTACAAATCTTTGATATTTTATCTATCTTACAAGGGTGTCCAAAAGTGTGCATAGGGATACAAGCTTTTATAATTTTCTTTGTAGTTTTATTTATACATTGCTTATTTTTAATTATACAGTTTTTCTCTAAAAAGTTTTTAAGTGATTTTGGACTCATACCCATAGTTGATTTATCTACATCTACAAATATAGGTTTAGCACCACAATAATCTATAGCATTACAAGTAGCTATAAATGTAAGTGGTTGAGTTATCACTTCATCATCTTTTTGTACATTAGCAAGTAATAAAGATATATGTAATGCACTTGTACCGTTTACTGTAGCTATTGCATATCTACTACCTACTTTTTTAGCAAATTCTTCTTCAAATTTATCTACATATTTACCAACACTAGATACAAAAGTAGAATCTATACAATCATTTAGATATTTTTTCTCATTTCCAATAAATCTTGGTTCATGCAAAGGGATAAACTCTTCACTATTAAAAGTTTTTTTTATAAAGTTAATTGTTTTTTTCATACACAGCCTCCATTGGTGCTAAAGCACATCGCTTCTGGTTTCAAGTCTAAAAAAGTAAAACTCTTTACTTTTTTACGGCTTTCACATCTTTCCATCAAGGTATTTACCAGTCTCTTTATGTCCAAAGTCAGGTATAAGTTTAAAAAACTCTTTTACAATATCCTCTTTTGACCAAGAGAGGTTTGATTTAAAGGTATTTATATTCTTTTCAAAAGCATTTAATAATTCATCATCATAATCAGCTTTATTTTTAATTACTCCAAGGTTTTGAAACTTTTGCATATCTAAAATCTCTTTATCTGTAAAAAACTCTTCAAAATCTTTTTCACCTGTTGTATCACTAGAGGTAAAAAGACAAGGGTATTTCCCCTCTTTAGGTAAGGTTATAGAAAGTTTTCTTGCTTCATCTTCATTTTTACATAGATAAGGTTCATACCCTAACTCTTTTAGATATTTAACTGCTATATCTGCAAAAGATATAAGGTTTAACTCTTCACTTAATTTAGGAAAAAATATATCCCTATTTTGCCCAAATATACAAGAGATTAAACAAAGCTCTCCAGACTCTTGTGGTGTTACAAAATATCTTTTTATATCATTTGGTGCTACTATTGGTTGATTTTTTTCTATTCTTTGATTAAATCCGTGAAGTAAACTACCATCACTAAAAGCAACATTTGCAAATCTTGCCATTGATACTTTGATATTAGGTGAATTTTTATGAACAAACATCTCCATAATTTTTTTACTTGCACCCATCATATTTACAGGATTTGCAGCTTTATCTGTAGATACACAGAAATATTTTTTAGTTTTATTTTTTATTGATTGCTTTAAAGTTTTATCCGTATTAAATATATTTGTTTCAATCATTCTCATAAGTGTAAAAGGGTCTTTTTCACTTCTTACATGTTTTAAAGCTGATAGATTTAAAACATAATCATATTTACCGTCAGATTTTATAAATGCATCATACTCACTACTTCCAATATCAAGTGCAAATGTACTAAATTCTCCATCTATATATCCAAAAGAACTTCTTATATCTCTAACTAATTCAACCATATTATTTTCAGATACATCAACAATATGAAGTTTTTTTGGATTTCGTTTAAATATCTCTTTTGATACAGCTTGTCCTATACTTCCAGCTCCACCAATAACCAAAAAACTAGAAGAGGAGACTATACTTTTTAACTCTTCATTATAATTTTTAATATCATTATTAAATAGCTCTTTTGTTCTCCCTATTAGTTTTAATATATTATTCATACTATTTTACAAATCCATATTTTTTCATAATTGCTTGACTTTTGTAAGATGAGGTAAAATTCATAAACTTTTTTGCTAATCTTTTATTCTTTGAAAAACTCAGAAGGTTTATTACTAATCTCTTTTTTGGAGAATATTTTGTATCTATATCTATTACATCAACTTTTGACTCATTCCCACTCCAAAAAGCTGTAGCTCTCCAAGTTATACCAACATCAGCTTTTTTAGAAGCTATCGTTTTTGTCACACTCTTAGCATCATTACCCATACCCATTGTATTATCATAAGAATCATCTAAAAAATCTTCACCTTTATATTTTTTTAATACTTTTGATGTGTTAGCACCAATACTACCAGCTTTTTCATCACATAAAAAAACTTTTAAATTTTGATTAACTAAAGATTCTAAATTTTTAACTCTTTTAGGATTACCTTTTTGAACTATTAAAGAAGCTTGATTAAAACCAATCACTTTACTAGAGCTTTCTAGTAGTCCAGCTTTTTCTATTTTCTTTACATAAGAATCAGAACCCGGTAAAAATAGGTCTCCACTTTTTTTGGTTTGTAACATCTTCCAAAGTTTTCCAGAACCACCTTTTATGATATTTACATCACAATTATTTAAAGCACCAAACTCTTTTGATATCTCTTGCATAGCACCACTCATAGTAGAACCACAATAAAATGTAAGAGTCGTTTTTGCATATAAGCTAGATGTTGCTAATAGTGTTACTAGAGAAATTGTTATTTTTTTAAACATATTTAATCCTTTTTTTCAATCAACTTTTTTAAAATTTATTTTTATTTGTATTTTCAACAATCTGTTCTGCTAAATTATTCGTTTTTTTAGCTATATTATTTGTTGATTGTGTTGTTTGTGCATTTTCTTGTGTCGCACTATCTAATAACTGTAGAGTATCACTTATTTGGTTTATAGCAGTTGATTGCTCTTTTGATGATGTTGAAATATTTTCAACTAAATTATATGAATTAGATATTAATTCACTTAATGTTTTAAAACCATCTATCATATCACTACTTATATCTTTACCCTCAATTGCTTTTTTATTTGCATTTTCCACAAGGTCTTTAATCTCATTTGCAGCATCTGCACTTCTACTTGCAAGGTTTCTAACCTCTTGAGCAACAACTGCAAAACCTTTACCAGCTTCACCAGCCGTAGCAGCTTCAACAGCTGCATTTAAACTTAATATATTTGTTTGAAATGATATATGGTCAATTATTGTAATCGCTTCATTTATAAGGTTTACTTGTTGACTTATTTGCTCCATTGATTCTACTGTTTTAATAGCTAGCTTTTCACCATAGTTTGATGCATCTTGTGTTTTTTTAGAGTTATCTTGCATATTTGTAGCTATTTGGTTTGTATTTTCTAATGTTGAAGCTATCTGAGTAATAGATGCAGATGTTTCTTGTAGTGATTTAGCTTGATTAGAAGAGTTTAGGCTTAGTGTATCTACACTACTTGACAACATCTCTGAATTACCTTTTAACTCATTTGCAATATTTTGGTTCTCTTTTAAAATATTTGTAACAACATCTCCAACAATATTAACATCTTCACATAATTTCTTGATATCACCTGATATATTATTTGTATCTGTTCTATGTGTATAATCATATAAAGCATATTGAGATAATATATTCATAACTTGTTTAATATTAATTTCAATAGTATTTAACATATCATTTATAACATCTTTTAATCTATTTAATTCAGGACTATTAGCATTACTTGATATTCTTGAACTAAATGAACCATCTTTTATACTTGTTGCAACAGATTCTGTATCTAATATCAATCTATTATCAAGTTTTATATTGTTTTCTATCTCATAAATACTATTATTTATTTTTTCTGCCATATCTTTAAATTCGTCGTGAGAAGATATCTTAATAGGTTCTATTGATGATGTTTCTTTATTTAGGTATTTAAAAAAGTTATTTAGACCTAATTGAAGAATATTTATAGATTTTAATATATTTTTTGTCATATAAATAGCTATAGCAATAGATATAATAATAGATATAATAATAGTTATTATTAGAAATAATTTAGAAGATTCTTCACTATTTGAGATATTTAACTCTTTTTGTTCTATATTATTTTGAATAGAAGCTTTAATTTGAAATAGTTCTTGATTTAATTGCTTTGTTTTATTTGATATCTCATTATATTTATAATGCTCTTGTTTTTCTAAATTAGTTAATATCTCATAAGATTTTAATAATATATCTTTATTTATTTTATTTAATCTATCTACATATCTTCCAACTTTTTTTAAGTTATTTTGTTTTATTTTTCCTGAACTATTATTTGTTAATCTAGCTACATTCATAACTCTTTTAACATTTTTATTATAGTACTCTAGCAAACTATATAGTTTTTTAATATCTTTATGATTTGTATTTTGTATCTTTTGTTTATTTTTAAAACTCTCATACCATTTATAAAACATTGTATCTTCATATTTAAAAAGACCATTAAATTTAGAATCATATAAAGCAGACGATGATAATTTAGAGTACCAAACTGCTCTACTTTCTAATAATTGATGAAATAACTCTTCTATATGCATAATTTGATTTTTTTTATTAAAATATAAAGATGTTTTTAGCATATGAAAAGAGAATATCTCATCTTTTAAAGATAGTATTTCATTAAATGTAGATTTTGCTTTATATTCTAGTTGTAAAGCTTCTCCCGTTAATGGTTTTGAATTAAAAGGTACAACTCCAGTCATACCTGCACCACTAACACCACTTTCTAAAATATTAAAAGATTTTGATAGTTTATCAATAGCTTTATTTAAATTATCTCTATTGTGATGCTCTACATAATCTTGTTTATCATAAATTACCATCTGAATAGCTAAAGTGAAATCTTTTGCATTAGATATTGTATTTGATATTGCTACTTTTTGAGGGAGTTCATCTTTTAGAAGAGAACTACTAACATTTGATAGTGAACTTAGTGAGATTATAGCAATAACACCTACTATAAGTGTTGTTAAAAAAAGAAATATATAGCTTAATCCAAGCTTCTTTCCAATTGATTGTTTCATTTTTATCCTTTGTGTAATAAAGAATATTATATTATATTTTTATTAAGTATATCCTTATAATACTTTGATATATTCTTTATATGTTTACACCAACTCTTTTTTACTCTTTTTATGACTCTTTTTTCATTTTTATTATTATCTAAATTAAAATTATATGCTAAGTAAGGCTCTATTATAAATAGATAACTAATAAAAGTATGAGGTAGATGTAACTTTATATATTTTTTGCTATCATCAATTATTTTACAAAAAAGTTTTTCTCTTTTTGATATAAACTCTTTATATGTTTCCACTTCTATTTTTTTAAATTCATCTATTTCTAATATCAATTCATCTATATATTTTATGCTATCTTTTATTAAATTTTTTTCATCTTTTATCAAAAACTTTGTAGATATTAAATCTAAAAACTTTATAGTTTTTTGATTATCTTTTACTATGATATCTTTTTTATTAATATTATCTATTTTAATTGGGATAGTATTATTTATATATGCACCATCACTTAAATTATATATTTTTAATTTATCATCTTTAATATCTGAAACTATTTTATTATAAGATATTAAAGATAAATTAAATAAAGTTGTAGTTACAACATTTTCTTGGAAATTTCCTTTTACTAAAATAGTTGTTTCTTTTAAAGAATATTTTCCATCTTCAATAAAATCATTAGTTTTTTTATCTCTTATATTATAAGAAGTAGAGTGAATATGGTCTGAACTATGGCTTAATCCACTTTTTTGGTCAAGTGCTAAATCAGTACCTAATAGATAAATATCCCTAGCTCCTAATATATATGATAATAGTAGTGTAATTTCACCAACTGAAGCTCCCTCTATTAATCTACTACTACTTTTTATTGTTGACATAACTTCAAATAGATATATATTATTAAATTTATTTAAAATCTTTTTATGGGTTATTTGAGAGCAACAAAAAGGGATATCTTTTATTTTATTAATAATATCATTAGGAAATTGATTTTCAATAATTTTATCACCATCTACATTTGTAATCATATCTGGAATAATATTATGTTTAATTAATCTATTTACAACAGCACCTATAGCAACTATAAAAAAAGATTTTTGATTACCTATTATCCATTTTATATTTTTTTCAAAAGATGGTCCAGCTGCTAATATTAATATAGGTTTATTATTTAAAAAATTATGATTATTTTTTGTATCTAATATTTTATATCCAGAATTTATATATTTATAAGACCTAGTTAATAGAGTATTTAATATATCAGAATATTTATAATCAAATGGGTTTATTTTCCCTATAGCTTCTAGTATCCTTTCAAAATAATCTTGAATATTATAGTTTGAAGAGTAATATTTTATCATATAGTTATCTTTAAAATTATTATGTAAAAATGTAATAAATTTATTTATAAATATATCTCTATCATCCATTATAGAAAAAATAATTTGTTTTTTTTGTAATAATATAGCATAGTTTGTACAAAATAAAGATAATCTAAATATCTCTAAATTTGCCTCTGCAATAAAATATGAATTAGTATCTATTTTATTATCTATTTTGGTTATATGAGTACCTAATAATGTACCTAAAAAAACAAATTTTTCTATTTTCTTAAACTTAATATTTTTATCATTAGTATTAGTATTAAATATTTTAGTATAATCTATTATATCATTATAAACCATAGCCTCTTTTTTCATATCTTTTGAAACTATTTTATTTTTATTATTATAAAAACTATCCTTAAAAGTATCAATACTATTTAATTTATCAAGATTTGTATTATTTACTGCTTCTTTTATAAACTCATTTGCTTTTTTATTATAAAGATAATTATTAGTTTTTATATCTAAAATATCAAATTGTTTTATAGATTGGATATATTTTAAATTGTATCTAGGTATATATTGTTTTTTTGATATTAAATTATCTAGTGTTATAACTCTATTATATAACTCTTTATCTATGATACTTAAAGCTTTTAGGTTTATTTTGTATGTTTGTATAATTTGTTCTTGTAAAGTCATATATATAATCCTCGTATAATATATTTTATTTATAAAGTAAAGCCATCATCTACTATAATATTTTGTCCATTTACATATTTGCTCATATCCGATAGTAAGTAAATTAAACTACCTTTTAAATCGCTTTTATCAAGCATACCTTTATTTAAACATTTTTCCTCATATTTTTTTAAAAATTCTTTAGGTTGATTGTCAAATATTCCACCTGAACTTAATGTATTTACTCTAATATTTAGATTTTTAAAATACTTTGCCATATATTTAGTTAGATGAATAATAGCAGATTTAAAACCAGCATATTCTACAGGCATTGTCATAGATGTATTTTTATAAATTTCAAATCTTGGAGCAATTACACCATAAATAGAAGATATATTTATAATATTACCATATCCTTGAATTTTAAAATAAAGTGCAAATTGTTGTGATGTTATAAAATATCCACCAATATTTAATCCTGTATTTTCGACAAAGTCATCATATTCTATATCAAATAAATTGTTACCATAATTTTTATTTCTAGGATATGCATTATTGACAATAGCATCTATTCTGCCATACTTTTTATCTAAATATTTTATACAATTATCTAGAGAACTTTTTGATGTAATATCAAGCTTTATAAAATTAATATTATTACTATTTAATTCTTTTGATAAACTAATTTTAACTTTCAAACCTATATCTTCGTTTATATCAGCTATTATTGCTATACCTTTTTGTTCTATAATAGCTTTTATAAATTCCCTTCCTATTAAACCTGCTCCACCTGTTACTACTATTACTTTATCTTTTAGCATTAATTATACTTTCTAAATACAGGTTTTATAACATCTCCAATAAGATATTTTTGATAGCCTTCATCTACAGCTTTTTTATAGACTTTAAATGTTTTCTTTAAAACTTTTTCTGTTAATTTCAACTCTTTATCTCCATGTTTATAACTTATTGCTATCCAAGGTATTAAAACACCATTTTTTATCATCTCTTGTGCAAAAAGAGTTCTTAGTCCTAAAGAATTTTTTCCATTTTTATCAAATGTTAAATAATAAGGATTACATTCAATTCCACCAGCTATAAAATTTTTAGAAAGATTAAATTCACTAGCAGTATTATTTATTAAATTTATTAATTTTTCACCATAACTCCAGATATGCTTAATTACATTATTCTTTTTAATAAACTTTACTGATTCTACAAATGCTCCAAGACCATTCATTTCTGCACCATGAGTAGTTGATAATAAAAATAATCTTTCTTGTCCCTCTTTTTCTATAGAACCTAATTCCATAATTTCTCTTTTTCCTGCAACTGCTGCAACAGAAAAACCATTTGCCATAGCCTTTCCAAAAGTAGATAAATCAGCTTCTATGTTGTAGTATTCTTGAGCACCTTTTAAACTCCATCTGAAACCTGTAATCATCTCATCTAATATAAATACAGCACCATTTTTTTTACATATCTCTTTTACTTTATGTAGGAAATTATCTTTTGGATGTTCTACAGTAGCAGGTTCTAGAATTACACAAGCAATTTGATTTGGATATTTTATAAATAATCTTTCTAAACTTTTAATATCATTATAATGAAAAAGTTTTGTATTTTGAGTATCTTCTTTATTGATACCTTTAGTAATTTCAGTTGAGCCTATAAACCAATCATCATAACTAAAAAATGGGTGTTCTTCACATCGTGCTATTAAAGTTCTAGAAGTATAAGCACGACTAAGTTTAATAGCAGCTGTTGTTGCTGTTGAACCATTTTTAGTAAATTTTACCATATCAACACTCGGAATTAAATCTATCAAAAGTTCTGCAGCTTGCAGTTCTATTAAACTAGGTTTTGTAAGATTATTTCCATATTTTATTTGTTGTATTGCTGATTTATTTATCTTTTTATTTGCATATCCTAAATTAACAGCACGAAGAGCCATACCATAATCTAAAAACTTATTATCATTTTCATCATATATATAAGCACCTTTTCCCCTTTTTAATATTTGTGGAGCATTTATAGGGTACTGATCATAGCCTCTACTATAGGTATGTGCTCCACCAGGTATTGACTTTAATAGTCTATCTTGATAAGTCATTTTTATCTCCAGATAAGATTTCTAAATCATATAAATTATTCAAAATTTTATAATCATCTTCCAAACTATTTGGATAAAGTTTTTGGTTATTATTACTAACTGCATTTATAAAGTCTTTTATTTCATTAATATATGGTTCTTCAGGATTAATATATCCATTTTTAATTGTACCTTTATTAAAGAAGATAGTTTTCCAATTATCCATGTTCTTATTTATATATTTTAGACTATTTGTATCTGCACTAAAAACTATTTCACCTTTAGTTCCAATAACTCTAAATTCTCTTGTAGCTTTAGGTTGTGATATAACTTCTACTGTTAAATTACCTATTAAATTATTTGGATATTCTAAAATACAGTGATAAATATCATCTATATTTAAATCTATAGACATTAATTTTCTTTTTATACAAGCTAGCGGTTTAGCATCTCCAAAAATATCATTTAACCAAGTTAATTCAAATGGTATTATCTCTCTACACCCTCCTGTATTTGGATTTGAAACATAAAAATCTTTTATATCTTCCCATGGGTGCCAATCTGGTAGATATTGACCTGTATGATAATTATAATTTAAAGCTTTACCTATTACACCTTTTTTTAATAATTCTTTTATTTTTAACGGAGCTGGATAGTATCTCATAGTACATGAAGGTGCCATAATAATACCTTTTTTATTTGCTATATATGATAATTCTAATATATCATTAGAATCTACAACAGAAGCTTCTATAAAACAACTTATGTTTTTTTTGACTGCAATATTTGCATACTTCATATGTAAATCAGGAGGAGTTGATATTATAAATATGTTAGGATTATATGCTTTTAAAGCATTATTAAAGTCATCATAAACTTTTATATTATATTTTTTAGCTTCATTAATTCTATCCATTCTAAGGTCAAATCCTGCAATACTATTTTTATAACCAAGTGCTATTAAATTTCTAATTCGTCTTTTCCCCATAGAACCTAAACCAATAATTAAAAATTTCATTTTATACCTTTTCTATATTTTATAATATTTTCAATAGCTAAAAAATCAT
>JAYELQ010000148.1:0-10644 GCA_034717655.1 Campylobacterota bacterium | reverse complement strand
AAAACTTAGCAAATCAAACAACTAAATCTATGGATGAGATAAATACTGAAGTAAGTGCTATTAGTGAAGCTATTACTGTTATAGACCAAATATCATTTCAAACAAATATACTAAGCCTTAATGCAGCAGTAGAAGCAGCAACAGCAGGAGAAGCTGGAAAAGGTTTCGCCGTAGTTGCACAAGAGGTAAGAAATCTAGCAAGTAGAAGTGCAGAAGCTGCAAATGAGATAAAAGCACTTGTATCAAATGCAAATGATAAAGCAAATAATGGAAAATCAATAGCAGATGAGATGATAGATGGATATACTCACCTAAATGAATCTATTACTAAAACACTTGATATGATTTCAGATGTAGAGATGGCAAGTAAAGAACAACAACATGGAATAGAACAAATTAATGATGCAGTAGCCGAACTAGACCAACAAACACAAAAAAATGCAAGTGTAGCTCTCATACAAAAGATATTGCAGTACAAACTCAAACTATAGCTCACGATATAGTAAAAGATGCAGATGAAAAAGAATTTATTGGAAAAGATAGTGTAAAGGGTAAAGAGATGGGAAATAGTAAAGTTGTATCAACACAAAAACAAACTATACAAAAATCTAAACCAACAAGCACACCTAAAAAAACTCCAATCAAACCAGTAGTTTCAAATAATTCAAAAGATGAATGGGCAAGTTTCTAAAACTCTATAATATGGTTTGTACGAAGTGAGTTACCTTTGTTTTTATAGTTAAAGGTAACTCACTTTAGTATATATTAATAATTTATCTCTAACTCAATTGGAGCTTTTACTTTTGTTAAAGCTCTTTTTACTATATATTGTTCCTCATTAGATTTTATTGTTAAATTATTTTTATCTAATATATATTTATAAGCAGTTTTATTATATTCACTATTTAAAGCACTATTTAATTTCATCATAAAATTAAGCCATTGTACAATCTCAATATCTGGTAATAACTCTTTGTATCTTATAATATCTAAAATTTGTGGAAGACCTTTTTTATAAAATCTTGTTATTATAGCTATTAGTATCTTATCTTGATGTGTAAAGTTATAACTTAATCCATTTAAAATAAAAAAGAAAGAGTGGTTTTCATTTTGGTCAAACCCTAATGAAGTACCAACAAGTTGAAGTTTTGAAGCTATTATTAATAAAGACTTATACCTATTATCAAGGTTGTGAATAGGAGTTAAAGTATTAAATATTTTACTAATATTATTACCTAAATAGGCACTTTGAGTATGGTCATCTACATATCTATCTAATAAACTTCTTACACTTATATTGAAATTTGCTGGAAATTTGTGGTTTGATGTTCTTAATATATCTGTAAGATAAACACCCTCTCTTACACCTGCTTCACTTGTAACAACTTTTTTAACATCAAAATATTCTAAAATTGTTTTAAATATAAATGTACCAGTAGTTATAGTATCATATCTATCTTTTTGAACACCTAGTGCTTTTAACTCTTTTTTGTTTTTTGCATTAATAATATTATTAAAATATTCTAAATTATTATCTACTTTATATTTATATTCGTGTAGATTTCTCAAAGGGTATTTATCTTTTGCTATAATCATTCTACTTAAAGCTCTTATAGAACCACCAAGACCAACAATAGTATGAAGCTCTTTTGTATCTATTTGATTTAATTGGTTATGGATATACTCTTTTGCACCATCAAAATCATTTTTATCAAAAAACAGCTCTTTTATACGAACTGTACCTATTTTTAAAGATATAGTATTTTCTATATTTTTATTATCTATAAAAGCGAACTCTGTACTACCTCCACCAATATCAACAGTTGTAAACTTATTTAAGTTTATTAAATTAAGAGCAGCAACACCACCATAATAAGCCTCTTTTTTCCCATCAATAATTTTGATATTAAGTTTTAACTCTTTAGATATTTTGGATATAAATACTTTTTTATTTGGAGCATCTCTTAAAGCTGAAGTTGCTACACATATTATTTTTCTTGATTTTAAGTTTTTAGATATTTGAAGAAAAGATTTTAGAGCATTATAAGCTCTTTGCATAGGTATATCTTGAAGATTTCCATTATTTTCATAACACCCCTCAGATATTTTTACTTTTGATTTTGACTCATTTATTAAATGAAATGCAAATCGGCTGGTTTTTTTAAAAACAACCATCCTCATTGAGTTTGAACCAATATCTATGATGGTTGTTATTTTTGCCATAACTTACTCTTCTATCTCTAATTGATTAAATTTAAATTGTAACTCTTGTGCACTTTCTTGATTGTCTGGGTCTAAAACAATACAATCAACAGGACAAACCTCTATACATTGTGGCTCATCAAAGCTACCTACACACTCTGTACATATATCTGAATCTATAACATATATTGGGTCTCCCTCATCTATTGCTATATTTGGACATTCCTCTCTACAAGCATCACATGCTATACATTCATCAGTTATCATTAAAGACATAATTTATTCCTATATATTTTTTTTAGATTTATACAATATATTAACTTAACTTACTATTAATCAAATAAAAATAATTTATTTATGTAACCTTTTTAATAATTTATTAATATAAATATGTTAATATCTTCTTATAAAAAAAGGATAAAATTTGATGAAAAAAATAATTAAAACTACAGTGGTTTCTTTGGTAATATTACCATCTTTATTGTTAGCAGATATGGATAGGTGTATCTCTTGTCACGGAGTTGATTTTGAAATTAAAGCATTAGGAGTGAGTAAAGTTGTAAAAGGTATGTCAGAAAAAGAGATAAAGTTTGCACTTGATGGTTACAAAAATGGTACTTATGGTGGTTCAATGAAAGAACTTATGATACAAGAGGTAAATGTGGGAGTTGATACTGATGCTATGGCAGCAGATGTATATTCAGAATCAATAACAAAAGGTTTTGAAGAGCCAAGTGAAGATTTTATATTTCAAAAAAGATTTAGTGTAAAAACACTACAAAAACTTAAAATGAATATTAAAAATATTAAATCTAAAAAAGAGATGAAGAAAATATCTGCTCAAATTAAATCTATAGCTTTTTCAATGTACACTTATGATAGTATGCTTCAAGAGAAAATCTCTTTTAATAAATTTAAACCAAATCCTAAATTAAATAAAAAATATATTTTTAAAACTGTATCTGATATCAAAAGATGTGTAGACCACTCTTTTACAGAAGATGAGATAGTAAAATGTAGAGTTCAATTTTTAAATCTTGCAGGTTCTTTAGTTCAAAATGAAGCTAAAATGATGAAAAAGAAACAAAGTAAGTTAAAAGCTCCTATTTATATAGGTGAAGGTGCTGTAGATATTAGTAAATATTTAGATAAAAAATAGTATAAAAATAATAAGAAGCTAATTAAAGCTTCTTATTATTTAATCATTAGAATTAGTTTTATTTAACTCTTTTTCTAATTTTTCAACTCTACTTTTTTTAGATTTATACATACGACTTAATTTAGATATCTCTTTCTCTTGCTCTTTATTTACTTTTAATTGAATATTATTAACATTATTTAATTTTTCATCTATTAAGTTCATATCATTATTTATCTTCTCATAAAAAGTCTCTTGCTCTTTTTTAACTTTTTTATAACCATTATCTATTGTTTCAAAAGACTTTTTTAGACTTTCATCAATCTCTTCTTTAAAACTTTCAGTTTCATTCTTTGATTCTGTTTTTAACTTATCAATTTCACTTTGTAAGTTTGATAGAAACTCCTCATTTTTATTACCCATATTCTTTATTTTTACAATTAAATATAATATAACTAAAGTTAATATTATAATATTAATTTGCTCCAAACTTAACGACTCTAAGTTATTAAGATACTCCATTTTTCCAATCCTTTTTTATTTTTTATTAAAACTATTCTATCAAAAAATATAATATAAGTCAAATTACTTGACAAATATATATAAATATAGTTATAATGTCTCCAGTATAATCTCGTACTTAACGAAAGATGTTATTAATATTTTTTTATATTAAA
This sequence comes from Campylobacterota bacterium, assembly GCA_034717655.1. Taxonomy (GTDB): domain Bacteria; phylum Campylobacterota; class Campylobacteria; order Campylobacterales; family Arcobacteraceae; genus JAIOSF01. The sequence goes on along the minus strand of JAYELQ010000148.1, from coordinate 6,627 downwards.
ACATTGAGTCCTGAATACACTTTTATTTATATATAAAGTATTTAGATATAGTTATATATTTGCCATTTTTAGTATAGGTATCTGCTAAAAAGAGCAGTTGTAAGACAACAAACTAAATAGATATACTTAACTTATTTAAAGTTAGATTTTATTTTTAAAATTTAGTATTAAATACACTCTTGTTTCATAAAGTATTTAGATGTATTTAAAAATACATTTGCTTTTTTTAATATATTTATATATTAAGAAAAGCAGTTTTATAATTTCTTATTTTTCCCTTATCAATGGAAGTTTTATAGTGAATAGAGCTCCAGAGTATTCTTCATTTTTATACTGATAATCTATATTTTGTACTATTATACTACTCCCCATACCTTTGGTAATTAAATTAAATGTCATATGAAGTCCAAGTCCAGTCCCTTGACTTTTATGTTTAGTTGTAAAGTATGGCTCAAAAACTTTAGGAAGTATATCTTTAGGTATCCCATTTGCATTATCTTTGAAACTTATAATAACTTTATCCTCTTCCAAAGTAGTAGATATGAAAAATAATCTCTCTTCTATATCTTTATCTTTAAAGGCATCTTTTGAGTTGTTAAATATATTTATAAAGCATTGAGTTAGTTCATTTGGGTAGCCGTTTAGAGTTATATTCTCATCTAAATTTTCTATTATCTTTATATTATTATTTTTTATACTACCCTCAACAAGGTGTAAAAAACTTTTAATACCATCTAATAGTTTAAATTCAATTATCTCTCTATCCCCTTTTATAAAGTTTCTAAAGTCATCTATTGTTTTTGATAAATATTGGGCATTGTTATTTATTAAATTACAAGTTTCCATAAATTTTTCATCTGTAAGGGTATTGCACTCTTTTTGAAGTTTTAACCCTGTAGCTCCCGTAGATATAACAGATAATGGTTGTCTCCATTGATGTGCGATATTACCTATCATCTCCCCCATAGATACTAGCTTAGATTGCTCTGCAATAAGTGCTTCACTATTCTTTATTTGTGTAATATCTGAAACAGTTCCTAAAAAGTGTGTAATATTACCCTGCTCATCTTTTATTAAAAGTGTATTATCAAGTATCCATTTTAGTTCACCATTCTTTGTTGTTAATCGGTATGGTTTGAGTGTAAAAAAATCTTTATTTTGTGTAATAGCTTCAGTTACCTCTTTTATAACTAGTTGCTTATCATCATTATGTATAAGTGTTGCATAAGTGATACTATTTTGTAAAAACTGCTCTTTTGTATACCCTAAAAGCTGTTCTGTATTATCAGATACAAAATCTATACTCCAATTATCATCATTATTCCATCTAAAAAGTACAGCTTCCCCTTTATTAAAAAGTGATAGTAGATTTGATTGTTCTTTTGTTTTTATTTTTAATTTATAAAATAGTTGTTGTTGTTTAAATACAAAGTATGCAATAATCAAAGAAAAGAAAAAAGCAAATCCCCGTACGTTTATTAGTGTATTAAGTGTATATTTTATAAAATCACTTTTTTCATATGAAACTAACCATGCAACTGTTTTATTTTCTATATTTTTAATCGGTAAAAATGAGATTACTTTTACACATTCATCATACTTTACAAAGGTGGAAAACTCTTCACCATTTTTTATTTCAGTATTTATTTTATCTTTTATTTTTTGTATTTTTATACTATTTTTTACTATACAATTATCTTTGGTGTGTTGTTGATTTGTTATAGTTATCATATAGTTTGGATGCTCTGCACTTTGTTGGTATTTTAAAATTAAATCATCTCTTTTCCATTCTTTAGTATCAAAAACATCTTTATTAACTAAAAAATGTGAATGGATATGACTTACTTGTGTTAAGTGTTGTTGAAAATTCTCACTAGGAAAAGATATCTCCATAGCCCCTATATGTTTACCATCAAAATCAAATATAGGAAAAGTATTTCTAAACCCATGATATGTTCTACCTTGTGTAAATCCCCTTATTGGTTTTTGTGTTTTATTGACTATTCTAAAGTCATCTCTAACATTGCTCAAATCATCTCCAAATTTAGAGGGCTTATGCATTCTTAAAAAAACTCTATTGTCAGGAAATATAAAATGATATTGAAGTATCCCTTGCATCTTTGCTCTTCTATAATTTCCTTTTAGATGAAGCTGTAGTTTATCTCTTAAAGCTTTTTGTTGTTCTGTTGAAACATATCTAGCTTTTGATAATATATCGATAAAAACTTTATCATTAATAGTAGTATCATAGAGTGTTAAGGCAATTGTATTTTGAACTTTTAGGAGTATCTCATAGCGAGTTTTTAGCCTTTGAAGATTTTGCTCTAATGTTGCTTCTATCCTTTGGGTTGAGTTTATATCTGTCATTTTATAAACTATCGAATTGATAAGTATAAATATGAAAAGTATAATTAATATTATTTTTTTATTCATCTCTATTTTATTCCTAACTATTTTATTTCTTATAACTACTAATTTTATTCATATAATTACTCAGCATAAAATCTTCAAATTGATTATTTGATGAGTATTCATAACCAAACACATCTTTCCATAAGCTATGCTCCTCCATACAGATATAAAAATATACTTTATTATGCCAAGGTTTAAAACTATCATAACAGTGTTTAAACATCTCTTTTTTTATATCTAAGCTATATGATTGTTTTCCATTTATATTTTCAAAAGGCATCTGAAGGATTTTTGTTTTCATTTCTCTTTCCCTTAGTTGTTTTATAACTGGTTTTATAAAAGTTAATGTACCCATAGATACAAGAACTACTTCTTCTGGAGTAAATTCAGATATAAGTTTATCATATATCTTTTTATAATCATTTAGATAGTTTTCATACTCTATTATTGGATGAAAATGAAAACCTACTAATACCCCTTTGTTTGCCAATGCTCTAGCACTATCTATTCGCTCATCTAATGAAGCAGTAAGATGTTCCTCATTTTTAATAATAATTGGGGTGTTTAGTGACCAAGTACAAATAATATTTTTTGGTACATCATTTTCTAAAAGATATTTTATATTATTAGATTTTGTTTTAAACTCTAGTATAACTTTTGGATATTTTCTAGCAAATTCAAATAAAGCATCAAGGATACCATCTTTGTTTCCCCACATCAAACTATCACTACTTTGACCTGTTCCTATATGGTAAATTTTATCTTTATCTAGTTCTAAATTTTCTAATTTTGTTTTAAAATTTTTATCTATACCTATCTTATTTTGATTATAAAATGATTGTATAGAGCAATAGCTACAATCAAATCCACAAGATTCAATAGCATCAAGAGTAAGAAGGTTACAACACCTTGTACCCTCACTAGCAACAGGACAACTACCAAGAGCAATATTATCTTTTTTAATATCAGTAAAACTATATTTTCTTACATCATATTTTAAATCTTCAAAATTTTTATAATTATTTGGTTTGTTTTTTAAATTATTATGTAAATCTACATAGTATTGAAATATTTTTTTTGATAATTGTTTTGATTTGTAAATCTCTTCAAAGTGATGAGGAAAACTATCCTCAAAACTTTGTTCATTCCACATAAAAAAATCTTTTTTTATATTTGTTAAGATATTTTTTTGTGAAAAAGTAAAGTTATATTTATCTAAATTAATACTATCCATATTTTATTAGATATTATAATTAGGTGCTTCATTTGTTATTGTTACATCGTGTACATGTGATTCTTTTAGCCCTGCACTTGTAATCTCAACAAATTCAGCAGTTTCTTGAAAAATTTTGATATCTTTACTTCCAAGGTATCCCATAGAGCTTCTAAGACCACCTATAAACTGATGAATTATCTCTGCCATATATCCTTTGTATGGTACCATACCCTCTATCCCTTCAGGTACAAGTTTATCAGCAGCAGTTCCCTCTTGAAAATATCTATCTGTACTACCTTTTGTCATAGCACCAATAGAACCCATACCTCTATAAGATTTGAATTTTCTACCTTGACTTAGTATAACTTCCCCCGGAGACTCTTCAGTTCCTGCTAATGCAGAACCCATCATAACACAACTAGCACCAACTGCTAATGCTTTTGCTACATCACCACTAAATTTAATACCACCATCAGCTATAATAGGAACACCATATTTAGCACCCATAGAAGAACACTCATCTATAGCAGATATTTGAGGTACACCAACACCTGCAACTATTCTAGTAGTACAAATAGAACCCGGACCAATACCAACTTTAACAGCATCAGCTCCAGCTTTTATTAAATCTTCTGTAGCTTCAGCTGTTGCTACATTTCCAGCTATTACATCTACATCAAGTTCTGCTTTTATAGCTACAACTGTATCTAAAATACCTTTACTATGTCCGTGTGCTGAATCTAATACAAGTACATCACAACCAGCTTTAACTAATGCTTTTGCTCTATCCATTTGAGCAACACCAATAGCACCAGCTACTCTTAATCTACCGTGTTCATCTTTATTTGCATTTGGATATTCTATTAGTTTATTTATATCTTTAATAGTTATTAAACCTTTTAAAGTTCCATCTTCATTTACAATAGGTAATTTTTCTATTTTATTTTTATGCATCTCTATAGCAGCTTCTTCTAAAGTTGTCCCTTTTTTACCAGTTATAAGAGGCATCTTTGTCATAACATCACCAGCAAGTTGAGAAAAATCTTTTATAAACCTCATATCTCTATTTGTTAAAATACCTAATAAGATATTATCTTTATCTACAACAGGTACTCCTGAAATTTTATATTCATTCATAAGATTTTCAGCATCTTGCAAACTTTGTTCAGGTTTTACAGAGATAGGGTCTATAATCATACCACTTGTACTTTTTTTAACTTTCTTAACTTGTAGAGCTTGTGTTGCTACATCCATATTTTTATGAATAACACCAATACCACCAAGTCTAGCCATAGCAATAGCAGCTTGATATTCTGTAACAGTATCCATAGCAGCACTTACAAAAGGGATATTTAAACTAATATTTTTAGTTAAATTTGTATTTAATAAAACCTCTTTTGGTAATACTTCAGATTTTGCTGGTACTAATAATACATCTTCAAATGTTAAAGCTCTTTTTCTAATTCTCATTTTTCATATCCCTTATTTTAGTTTTTGTTATAGTTTACAGATTTTTCAAGACTCATAGCACCATCAAAAAGTGTTTGTTCATCAAATGCTTTTCCAATAAGTTGTAAACCTATTGGCATACCATCTTTATCATTTGCAACAGGTAATGATATAGCAGGTAAACCAGCAAGATTTACAGATATAGTATAAATATCACTTAAATACATCTCTAATGATGTTTTAAAGCTTCCAAACTTAGGGGCAGTTGTAGGGGCTATAGGGGAAAGTATAAGGTCAGCATCAGCAAAAATAGTTTCAAAATCATCTTTTATTAGATGTCTTACTTTTTGTGCTTTTATATAATATGCATCATAATAACCAGAACTTAAAACAAAAGAACCTAACATAATTCTTTTTTGAACCTCTTCCCCAAAACCTTCACTTTTTGTTTTTAAGTATGTTTCAGAAAGATTTTTACCAGCTACTTGATTTCCATATCTAATACCATCATATCTACTTAAATTTGCACTAGCTTCAGCAGTAGCTACTATATAATAAGATGATACATGCTTTTTTGTATCCATCATATTTTTATGAACTATTGTATGTCCAGCATCTTTAAGAGCTTTTATAGCAACTTCAAAACCTTTTTTAACTTCATCACTAGCTTCTTCAATAAAATTATCTATTACAGCTATTGTAAGTTTTTTATCACTATTTAGATTTGTTGCTACTTGTGTATATTCTATATCTGCACTTGTAGAATCTTTGTAGTCATATCCACTTATGATATCGTATAAAATAGCAGCATCTTCTACATTTTGAGTTATTGGACCACATTGGTCTAAACTTGAACTATATGCAGCAATACCGTACCTTGATACTCTTCCATAAGTTGGTTTCATACCAACAACACCACAATAAGCAGCAGGTTGTCTTATACTTCCACCTGTATCAGTTCCAAGTGCAGCAATAGCTAATCCACTAGCAACAGCAGCAGCACTACCACCAGAACTACCACCAGGTACTTTTGTGTTATCAATAGGATTTAGTGTTTTACCATAACAGCTTGTATCTGTAGTACTCCCCATAGCAAATTCATCCATATTTGTTCTACCAAATGCACTAAGTCCAGCTTGTTCTAGTTTGTCTATAACTGTTGCATTATATGGTGCTATATAACCTTTTAAAATATTACTACAACAAGTTAATGAACTACCATTTACATTTATATTATCTTTTATAGCGATTGGTATTCCTGACCCTAAAGTCGATAATTGGGTTGAAGTTAATTGCTCAACATAAGCTCCTAACTCTTTGTTTTCTTCTATCTTTTTAGTTAAGTCTTCTTTTAATGAGTTTATTTCATCTATAGATAAACTTAATGCTTCTTTTAAAGTTACCAAATTTGCTCCTGTTTTTATGTTAAATTATACTATTTATTATATCTAATATTGACTATAAAGCTACTTAATGATAAAATACACTATGAAAAAAATAATACTATTATTACCAATACTTATATCTTTAGATTTGTTTAGTACAAATTT
>JAYELQ010000147.1:0-2124 GCA_034717655.1 Campylobacterota bacterium | reverse complement strand
TTTACTTGTTAAAAATATAATTATTAATTATACTTAAACAAATATAAAAGTCAAAAAAATGACTCTTTTTTATAGCCTTATATACTTTATTTAAAGGCTTTATAGCAGTTCTCATCGGATTGACCTACCTTAACTTCCAATCCCTATCTAAATAATTTTAAATAAAGAATTTTTAGATAAAAAGGCAATACCGTTTTAGTAGTTGTTTGACTTGAGCTATTTTTAGCCTAAAATCTGCCAGTGAGGTAAAACTTGAGTAAATAGATAAATAAAAAATTATAATAAATATTTGTTTTTATTATGTTTTTTATATTTTTCTATTGAAAGGGATACTATTGTAATACTATATTGTAATACTATAATGTTATTTAACAATCGTGCTAAAACTCGAATTTATAAAAGCATGGGAGGAACATTTTGGAAACAGAAGTAACTAATATATCAAGTCATGGATTATGGATATTATCAAATGGCAAAGAATTTTTTCTATCTTATGATAATTTTCCATGGTTTAAAGATAAGACAGTAAATGACATTACAAAAGTTGAGAGTTTTGGACAAGGACATTTATATTGGGAGAATTTAGATGTTGATTTAACTTTAGAGATGATAGAGCATCCTGAAAGATTTCCACTTCAATCTAAAATATAAAGAATAAATTAGATTTCTTTATAGAGTTTTAATAGATAAAGATAATAAATTATTATTTATTATCTTTCAAAACATATTTATAACATTTTCCGGGAATTATAGTCATATCCCATAAAATAGAGATTTGCTCTTGTAACCACCTTCTTATTTTTTTACTTTGAGAGTATCCTGCTTCTTTTAATAGTGTTCTTTGAGAAGCTCCATTTGGGTGATTTGCTATCACTTTTAAGATATCTTGATAAAATTTCTCTTTATTTTTTAGATTATCGTTTTTATTTCTTTTTGATATTTGAAAATGAGTCTTAGCATTGTCTAAATCTTGAACTTTTTCAGAATTTACTATAATATTTTCATTTTGGGGACGGATATTTTTTTCTATTTTTTCTAAAGTGTTACTCATATTATAAATCATATGTTCTAATTTTTCAATTTTATCATCTTTAATTGGTTTAGGTTTATTAAAGTGATTATAAAGCACATCAAAACACTCATTTTTATATTCTATTAATCTATCTTTAACTTCAGGTTTAACTTTGTTTGGATTAATTGAAAATAACCAACCGTTGAATTTACTTAGTGGAATTGTAAAAACTTCTTGCATTCCACCTGCTGTTTGAACTTTTATAAGTTTTGATTGATAAGTTGGGTCTGCTTTTATTTTTTTATGTTGAGTATCAAATTTTAATCCCATATTATTACATATATCTTTTATAACGATTGATTGACTCTCTTCAATAACTTCTAATTTATTTGATTTAAAATCTACTGTTACTAGTTCCATTTTGATATCCTTTTAATTCTTTTCAAAGATACTAAATATCTTTAAGTATTCAAATTATAGCATATTTAGTAACTGTTGTCAATATAAATAGGATATTTAGTAACTTTATATTAAAAATGAGAGATAAAGGGTACCCCCATAAGGGGGATACCTTACATAATCACTTTTTTCATAATGCTTTTCAGAGCTTCAAAATCAGATAATTTTTTTTCTAAAGTTTTTACATCTAAATATAAACTAATTGCTTTATTCATAGGTTCTGATATATTATTATTCGCTATAGATTTTTTTATTGCACTTTCACTATATCCAATTTTCTCCCCTAATTCTTTATAAGTAAATCCCAATTCTTTACAAGTTTTTTTAACTATATTCTCTTCTTTAGGTTCTGTTTTATCCATTTTATCGCCTTTTAATATCTAAGATTTAAAAAAATATTATATCTTGAAAAGCTTATTAATTATTTATATTTATTTGTGGGTGTGTAAGTTGTGGAGATAAAATATTTAAATATTTCTTCGTAAAGTTTCAATCCCCTAATAATCGGGTCGGTGTCGTAACAATAATGATATTGTAACCATTCAGCACCCACTCAAACAAGGTACATAATATTTTCCATCTAATACATTTCTTAGTTCATTAAAAACTGATCTATTATTCTTTTTAACTGTAGAGATATATCCCCTAATTCT
>JAYELQ010000146.1:0-2129 GCA_034717655.1 Campylobacterota bacterium | reverse complement strand
GGTTGATTCTACGAGATTTTTTAGCAAGTCCAGCGATAGCTCTCTCAACAGATTCAAATAAATCTTTTTGTTTTACAGTTTTTTGAGATTTTCTAACAGCAAGAAGTTCTGCTTCATTGAAGAATTAACAAGGAAAAGAGTGTTTGAAGTAAGAAGTCAAATATATAAGCGAATACATTATTTAGTAATTGGTTCAATTCTTCAAAGAGCAACAAATTATTCTATAGTATGGGGGGCTGGATTTATTGCAAAAGATTCTATTTGTTGTCAAAATCCTAAAAAAATATATGCAGTAAGGGGACCATTAACTAGAAAAATATTATTAGAACAAGATATTTATTGTCCTGAGATATATGGTGACCCAGCACTTTTAATGCCATTAATTTATAATCCTAAAGATATACACAAAAAATATAACTTAGGAATTATACCACATTATATTGATAAAAATAATGAATGGTTAAAGTCTTTTAACTTATCAAGTAAAGTTAAAATTATTGATATTCAAAATAATGATAGTAAAGCATTTATAGATAGTGTTTTGGAATGTAAAAAGATTGCCTCAAGTTCACTACATGGAATTATAATTGCAGATAGTTATTATATTCCATCTTTATGGATAGAATTTTCAGACAAAGTATATGGAGATGGTTTTAAGTTCTATGACTATTTTCTTTCTGTTAAAAAAGATATAAAATCTCCTTATAAGGTAAATTTAAATAGTAGTATTATAGATATTGAAAAACAGTTTATAAATAGTAAAATAGATATTGATTTAGAGCCATTAATACAGTCTTGTCCTTTTAAATTAAAGTTGTTAAAAAAGAGTTAATGTGGAGATTGTTTTTTTACCAACAGCCTACCCAAATATCTATAACGATCACTCATCTATATTTGTGCAAGATCAAGCAGAAGCATTGTCAAAGTATGGAGTAGATGTTTCAGTTGTTGGAGCTATACCTATATCGTTTAAGTATATTTTTAAAAAGAAGTTTTTAAAATTTGGTACTTTTAGATACAAAAAAAATGGTGTGGATGTAAAGCTTATTTTATTTCCTTCTATTCCTAAGTTGAAATTTTTCAATGAATTTATTAGAGCTCAAATCAATAAGTATTTATTAAATAAGCATCATGCGAATAACTCCATTGATCTGATTCATGTACATAATAGTACGGCTGGAAAAGCTGCTTTATGGATGAAACAAAAGTTTAATATACCTTATGTCATCACAGAACACTCATCTGCTTATGAAAGAAGATTACTCTCTCAAAAAGAGATAAGAAGTAATGCTTTAATTTATACAAATGCAAATTATAGAGTTGCAGTAAGTAAAGAATTTTGTAAGATACTAGAAGATACTTTTCATTTAGAGTTTAATTATCTACCAAATGTTGTAAATACTGAATATTTTTTATCAAAAGAAGAGTATTCTCATAAAGATTTTCAGTTTATAAATATTGCAAATTTAAATAAAAATAAAAATCAAATACTGCTAGTTCGTGCATTTGCTGAGGTGTTTAGTGAAAATAAAAATATAAGATTATCTATTTTAGGTGGTGGAGCAGAGTATAAAAGTTTGAAAAGTGAGATAGATGCCTTAAATATGCAAGAGCAAATAAAGCTTTTTGGATTTGCACCAAGAAAGCAAGTTTTGGAAGAACTACAAAAATCAGATGCTTTTGTACTTTCTAGCAAATATGAAACATTTGGTGTGGTAGTTATAGAAGCTATGAGCTGTGGACTTCCTGTAATTGCCACAAAGTGTGGAGGTCCAGAATCTATAATAGAGAATGATGAATTAGGTATATTGGTAAAAAATGATGATTTAGAAGAGTTGTCAATTTCTATGAAGTATATGTATGATAATTTTAATAATTATCCAAGTGAAAAAATTAGAGATAATGTGGTGAATAATTTTTCTGAACAGTCAGTAGCTACTAAACTAATTAATATATATAATAAGGTCTTAAATAATGCAAACTAAAATAACCCACCTAACATCACACCCTAGATATGATACTAGAATATTTATTAAAATGTGTAATTTCTTATATATAATAAAAGATAAGTAATGAGATTATCTAAAAACTATATAAATATATTTAAAGAAAAGTTTAGCGAATTTTTT
>JAYELQ010000145.1:0-10756 GCA_034717655.1 Campylobacterota bacterium | reverse complement strand
CTTTACACTACTTCTTGGTAATTAGCTTATTTTTCTTTGATGAAAAAGTTATACCAGCAGTTGCTTTTACATCTATATCATATTCACCCTCTTTAAATATTTCACTATCAATAGCACCTAAAACAAAAGTGATAATATTTTCAAATTCATCTTTTTCTAAAGATTTATTTTTTAAACAATATAAATCTGAAGCAAATTTATATAAAACAACTTTAGGTTTGACAAAACTTATTGTTTCCTCTATTAAGTAAGCTATTTTTTTTAATAAATTATCACCTATTTTCAATCCATAAAAATCATTTATACTTTTAAAATCTTGTATATCTATAATAGCTATACTTTTAACATTATCATTCTCTTTTTTTATATCAGATATAAATTTTTCCCTATTTGGAAACTTTGTAAGGGCATCTATATATAAAACTTGTTGAATATTATCTTTATGTTTCAACTCTTTTTGATAAAGTGACTTACAAAATTTTAATTTATTTAAAGATATCTCTAATTCATCTTTAAAGTTTACTAAATCATATAGTAATAAAGAGTTTTTAAAATCATCATATAAAATATCTCCATTTTCAACTAATATGGGTATAGATAAATAATCAAAAGAGCTATCTTTTAAAATATCTTCTACAACTTTTAATTTAATATAATCATAGTTTAATATAATCATAGTTTAATATAATCATATCTATTTTTTGAGTTAATAAGCTACCTTTTATCATATCTTCATTTATAGCATATTCTATATTTATATTTTCTATAGATTTAAGGCTATTCTCATAGTTAATATGATTTCTATTATTATCTATTACTAAAATATTGTAAATCATCTTTATATACCTTTATTTAATCAAAATTCAATATATCTTTTGCTTGTATCATATCTTTATCACCTCTACCTGATAAATTTATAACTATTAATTTATCTTTAAATCTACCTTTTGCTTTTTTAAGATAAGCTACAGCATGAGATGTTTCAAATGCTGGAATAATCCCCTCTTTTCTACTTAACCATACAAAAGCTTCCATAGCTTCTTCATCTGTTACATGGTCATATTCTACAGTTTTTAAATCTTTGTGATAACTATGCTCAGGACCAATACCTGGATAATCTAGTCCAGCAGATATAGAGTGTGCCTCTAGTACTTGCCCATCTTCATCTTGTAATAGATAACTACATTGTCCGTGTAATACACCCGGTGTCCCTTTTTCTAAACTACAACCGTGCATATTTGTTTCTATACCGTGACCACCTGCTTCAATACCGATACAATTAACCTCATCATCTTCTAAAAAGTGTGAAAACATACCTATAGCATTACTTCCACCACCTATACAAGCTATTATATTATCAGGTAATCTACCCTCTTTTTCAAGTATCTGTTGTTTAGTCTCCCAACCAATTATAGATTGAAAATCTCTTACCATCATAGGGTAAGGGTGTGGACCTGCTACAGTTCCTATTATATAATATGTATCTCTTGCATTAGTTACCCAATATCTAATAGCATCATTCATAGCATCTTTAAGTGATTTACTTCCAGATTCTACACTTATTACTTTAGCTCCTAAAAGCTTCATACGAAATACATTTAATGCTTGTCTATCCACATCTTTTGCACCCATAAAAATAGTACATTCCAAACCTAATAAAGATGCTATAGTAGCAGTTGCTACTCCGTGCTGACCAGCTCCTGTTTCTGCTATAACTTTTGTTTTACCAAGTTTTTTAGCTAATAAACCTTGCGCTATTACATTATTTACTTTATGAGCTCCTGTATGGTTTAAATCTTCCCTTTTTAGATATATTTTAGCCCCCATTTCTTGGCTTATATTTTTTGCATAATATAATGGAGTTGGACGACCAACATACTCTTTTAAAAGATAATTAACCTCTTTCCAAAACTCTTCATTAAATCTATATTTTTTATAATTCTCTTCAAGTTCTAACAGTATAGGCATCAATGTTTCAGGTACATATCTACCTCCAAACATACCAAAATGACCATTTTCATCTGGGTCAAATTTACTTTCTTTAGGGATATAGTTGTTCATATTTTCTATCATTTATTTAAATTCCTTTTTGCATTTATATTTCGGCTAAATATCCAAAACACTATAAATAGGTGCAAACTTTTCTACTTTTTTAGAACCCTCTAAAAATGTTAAGTTCATAATAAAACAAACCTCTACTAAATTTGCTTTTGTATCAATTACAAGTTTAGAAGCAGCTGTTGCAGTTCCACCTGTAGCACATAAATCATCTATTATTAAAACTCTAGCATTCTCTTTTGGAAATGCATCAAGATGTATCTCAACCTCATCAAACCCATACTCTAGTTCATATTTTTCACAAATAATAGTAGATGGTAACTTACCTTTTTTTCGTACAGGAACAAAACCTATTTTTAATCTATCTGCTAATGCAGCTCCAAATATAAAACCTCTTGCATCAAGCCCTACAATATAATCAAGATTTAACTCTTTATATCTATCTTCTAAATGGTTCATTAAAAGTTGATATGCTTTAGGATTATTTAATAATGTTGTAATATCTTTAAAAACAATCCCTTTTTTTGGAAAATCTGGTATATCCCTTATACTATCTAAAATAATTTTTTTTGTATTATCATTTAATATTTTCATATTAAATATCTCCTTTTATTTTATTGTTTAAATGCATCATCAATTAATTGACAAATAATATGCCCTATTAATATATGAATCTCTTGAATTCTAGGTGTATTATCACTTGGAACTACTAAATTTATATCACATAAACTATTCATATCTCCACCACTTTTTCCACTAAAACCTAAACATTTACAATTTAACTCTTTAGCTAAAGATAAAGCATTTAAAATATTTTTACTATTTCCACTTGTACTAATACCAATAACCAAATCACCTTCATTTGCTAAACTTTCAATCTGTCTATCAAATACTCTATCATACCCATAATCATTTCCTATGGCAGTTAAAGCACTTGTATCTGTAGTAATAGCAATAGCTGGTAAACCTTTTCTTTCAGATTTATATCGCCCTGTTAATTCAGCAGCTATATGTTGAGCATCAGCAGCACTTCCACCATTTCCACATAAAAGTATTTTATTACCTTTTTTTAGTGTATCAATAGCTAAAACTGATGCTTTTAATATATCTTCCTCTATATTATTAATGACACTATTGATTGTTTTTAAATGAGAATCTAATTCTGATTTTATTGTATTTATCATAATTATTACCTATTGTTAAGTTATATTAATATAATAGCAAAATTTACTTTAAGATAGGTTATTATTTAGTATATTATAATTAATTATTAGATAAAATGATTTTTTTAAAGGAACTAAATGAGAAAAAAACTTTTATCTACAGCATTATTAAGTATGAGTTTGTATATTTTTAGTGGGTGTGCTTCAAAAGATGGGCAAGAGTATAATAAACCTGCTGTTTATTGGTATAATAAAATGATAAAACAGATATCAAATTACCAAATAGATTTAGCTGATGATACTTTTACATCATTAGAATCAGAACATAGAAATAGTAAATTACTACCTGCTGCTATGTTAATAATAGCAAATGCTCATATAGAGGAAGAGGAATACCTTATGGCGAACTATTATTTTGATGAATATATCAAAAAATTTAGTTTAAAAGAGAATGTAGATTATATAAGATATCTAAAAATAAAATCAAACTTCTTAGCTTTTAAAAGTCAATTTAGAGAACAAGATTTATTAATGAAAACATTAAATGAAACTAGTAGATTTACAAAAGAGTATCCAAACTCTCAATATATCTATTTAGTAAAAACTATACAATCAAGACTTCTTATGTCTAAATCTGTTTTTGATAAAGAGATATCAGAGCTTTATGCAAGAGTAGATAAACCAAAAGCAGAAAATTATTATAATGAAAAAGCTTTAGAGAGTTGGAGTGAATTAGAAAACATACAAAGAGTATCTGTACCTTGGTATAGATATATATTTGAATAATTAAGGAAAAATATGAGTTTAGAAGATTACGATAAATTACCAGATACATTACCTATTTTAGTTGAGGATAATATGTTTTTATATCCTTTTATGATAGTTCCAATATTTGTAAGTGATGAACTAAATATAAAAGCAATAGATAATGCTATGGAAAATAATAAACTAATAACAGTTGTTCTTAGTAAAAAAACTGAAGATAAAACATCAAGAGAGTTTTATAATGTAGGTGTTGTTGGTAGTATTATGAGAAAAGTGGAACTACCTGATAATAAAATCAAGATATTATTTCAAGGTTTAGAAAAAGTAATTATAAAAGAGATAACTACACAAAATCCTTTAACTGGATTAATAAATATATTAGAACAAGATGAATATGATGAAGTAAAAGTAAAAGCTATAATGGATATATTAAAAGAGAATATAGAGATTTTATCAAAACTAAATCCAAAGTTTCCTATTGATTTAGTTAAAACTATAGATGAAAGCTTAGAACCATCAAGAATAATAGACCTTGTATCTTCTGTATTATCTATAGATAATGATAAGTCTTTTTTACTTTTTAAAGAGACAAATATAGAAAAAAGATTATATGATTTAATAGATATTATAAAACAAGAGATAGAAAACTTTAAGCTACAAAGTGAAATAAATAAAAAAGTTAATACAAAACTAGATAAAGCCCAAAAAGATTACTTTTTAAAAGAGCAATTAAAAACAATTCATAAAGAGTTAGGTCACGACCAAAATAAAGATGAAGAGATAAATCAATATAAAGATAGATTGGAAGAGTTAAAACCATATCTACCAAAAGATGGTTATAAAGAGGTAAATAACCAAATTGATAAATTAAGTAGAATTCATAATGATAGCTCAGAAGCTAATACTATACAAACTTATATAGAAGAGGTTTTTAAAATACCATTTGATAAAACTATAGAGAAAGATATATCTATAGAAGAGGTGCAAGAGCAACTAAATAAAGACCACTACTCACTAGAGGAACCAAAAGATAGAATAATAGAATTTTTTGCTGTAAAACAACTACTTGAAAAAAGAGAAGTAAAAAATGATATAAAAAATAGTACTGTTATATGTTTTGTAGGACCTCCGGGTGTTGGTAAAACATCATTAGCAAACTCTATATCAAGAGCATTACAAAGACCTTTAATTAGAATAGCTTTAGGTGGATTAGAAGATGTAAATGAATTAAGGGGACATAGAAGAACTTATGTAGGAGCAATGCCTGGAAGAATAGTACAAGGGTTAAGTAGAGCAGAAGCTATGAACCCTGTAGTTGTATTAGATGAGATAGATAAAGTAGGTGCAAACCATAAAGGTGACCCTAGTGCTGTAATGTTGGAGATACTTGACCCAGAACAAAACAATGCTTTTAGAGATTTATACTTAAATTTTGAAGTAGATTTAAGTAAATGTATATTTATAGCAACTGCTAATAATTTAGGTAATATTCCAGCTCCACTAAGAGATAGAATGGAGTTTATAAATATTGATAGCTATACTCCAAATGAGAAATTTCATATTGCAAATGATTATCTTATTCCACAAGAGTTAAAAAGACACGGTTTAAAAAAATCTGAAATATCTTTAAGTAAATCGACAATAAATCTAATTATTGAAAAGTTTACAAGAGAAGCAGGGGTGAGAAACCTAAGAAGGGTATTCTCTAAAATATATAGAAAAGTTGTAAAAGAGATTGTATCAAATAAAGATACAGGCAAAATAACTATAAATAGAAAGAATATTCAACAATATCTTGATAATCCTATATTTGAGATAGATAAAATAGATAATAAGAATAATATTGGAATTGTAAACGGTCTTGCTTGGACAAGTGTTGGTGGTGATGTATTAAAAATAGAGACTGCTAAATTTGATGGTAAAGGCACTCTTATGCTTACTGGTAATATGGGTGATGTTATGAAAGAATCTACAAAAATAGCCCATAGTGTAGTAAAAAGCTTAATAGATAGAAAGAAATTACCTAAAACTGAATATAAAACTATAGATATACATATGCATATACCAGAGGGTGCTACACCAAAAGACGGTCCTAGTGCAGGTATTGCTATGGCATTAGCTATATCTTCTATTTTAAGTGGTAAAAAAGTGTATTCAGATATCGCTATGACAGGGGAGCTTACACTTACGGGTAAAGTATTACCTATTGGTGGATTAAAAGAGAAAATAATAGCTGCACATAAAGCAAAAATAACAAAAGTATTAATCCCTTATAAAAATTATAAAAGAGATTTAAAAGATATTCCAGATGAAGTAAAAAAAGATATAGAGATAGTAGCAGTAAAAGAGATAGAAGAAGTGTTAAAACACGGTTTAGTATAATATAGTTATGGATATTAAAGAAACACTAAATAAATCATTAAAAAGTGCTTTTTTAATATTAAAACTAATTATACCTATATATATTTTAGCAGATATATTATATTTTTATAATATATTATCTTATATATCATTTTTAATAGAGCCTTTTACATCTTTTATAGGATTACCAAAAGAGGCTGCTTTAGCTATTATAAGTGGTATATTTTTAAATCTTTATGCGGCTATAGCATTTGCTGCTCCATTAGATATGACACCTCATCAATGGAGTATATTAGCTGTATTTTTAGGTGTGTGTCACTCTTTGATTGTAGAGAGTGTTATTATGAAAAAAATAGGAATATCAAATAAATACTCTTATAGTTTAAGATTTCTAGCTGGTTTAGCTTTAGCTTATATAACTTTTATTATCCCTTCAGAGTTTTTCAATGCTTCTATATCTTCTAGTGAGATATTCAATAAAACAACTTATGATAATATATATACTCTATTATATAACTCAATATATGATGCTACTTTATTAAGTGTTAAAATAATACTACTTATAACTATACTTATTTTTATAATGGATTTTATAAAAACTAGGGATTTTATAAAAAAATCAAAACAAAATGTTAGTAAAAGTTTTTCTATATTAGTTGGTGTTTTTTTAGGTATAACTTATGGAGCTGGAATACTAATAGAGGAGGTAAAAAGTAATAATATATCTAAAAAAGATATATTTTATATAGCCACTTTTTTATCTATTTGTCATGCTATAATTGAAGACACTTTACTATTTGTGATATTTGGAGCAGATTTTACTATGGTTATAGCTATAAGAACAATAGGAGCTATTGTTCTAGCTTATATACTTACTTCTCTATTTTATCAATTATAAATATTTTTATATCAAGTTTTTTAGCTACTTTTCTAATTCTTTTTAAGAACTTCCCATCCTTTTGCCCAACTATCAAAGCAACAGCTGGTTTTCTATTAGTTTCAATACCATAATATAAACCTTGACCTATACCCTCAGCCCATTTTTTTGCAAAATCTACTTCTATCGCATAATCTTTTGTAAGACAATCAATCCTAGTAGCATCAGGTAGTCTATATTCAATAAGACCATTTAGTTTTTTACAAAATCTCTCTTGATAAAATTTCTCATTTAATTTTGTACCTTTTGGTATAACCTCATCATCTTTTTGCATATCTAATTCTGATATAAAAAAAGATATAACAGATGCTATAATTATAAATATTGTTGTAATTATCGATTTTAGTTTCATTATTCTAACCCTTATATATAAGTATTTAAATTTTTAATTCCATTTTAAATTCGTCTCTAAAACTATTCTCATCATCTTTATTATAAAATTGAAGTCCTAATATTTTATACTGTTCATTTTCAAACTCTATAATCCCACTTTTTACATTCTCTTTTATTTGAGATAAGAAATCATTTTTCCAATTATCTTTTGGCATATAAATAGCACCTTTAGGCTCTATAAATATTTGATAGTGAATATTATCATCTGTATTTTGAGTAAATAAAACAAAGTCAGGCTCAAAGGCTTGTCCTTTGTCAAAGCTATATATTTTAAAATGCCTTTCATTTCTAACTAAATATATCTCATCTTTTTTGTATTTTAATTTTATATCATCAATTAGTTTTCCAATTAGTTCCATTAAATACACTTCTTCACTTGTTCCATAAAACTCTTTAAATGCAAACCATTTATCATTATTTGGTAATATATCTTTTTCTTTATCTTTAGGAATTAATAAAGTTTTATTCTTAAATATTTTATCAAATCTATGTGGTGTAAATTTCTTAGTTCCCTCATATTGAATAATATTATTTTTCATTTCATTTTCAAGTACATTTAAAAAAGATAAAATTATATTTAATTTTTCTACAACTTCTAAATTATTGATTTTATCTTCATCACCATTTATATCTATATTATACTGCTTTAAATAGTTTTCTTCATTTATAAAGTCTTGCATTGATTTTAAATTAGGTAAGTATCTTTTTAATGATGAAAAAGTATAAAAATCATTTTGTAAAATTGCATTTTGAATTATATTAAATCCTATAAAATCAACTAAGTTTTTTTCTTTAGTTTTTGTAATAGTTTCACTTTCTAGTTCTAAATCAATAAATACATCAACCAATGAACCTTTACCACTTCTAAGTTCATATCTAAAATTAGACTGTGCAATTCCAAAGTCTTCTAATTTTTTTACATATTTATAATTTTTCTTTTTTCTTTCATTTAAAAATATTTTCTTATTCAAAAAGTTAACATTTTGTAATTCATCTTTTAGTTTTAACTTTAGTTCTATAGGCTCATTATCTTCATCATCCATAAGTCCTTGTTCTATAAGTGCTTTTTTAATCTCACTAATATATCGGCTCTCATTTTCACTATGAAAATATAACTTCTCTAATACTCTTAATTCATTAGTAATATCATCATATTTTCTTTTAAATAGTTCTTGATGCTCTTCTAATCTAAAAGGACAATATCTAGCACCTCTACCTACTAATTGTGCTTCACTAATAGTTTTCTTCCCAACCTTACCTTTATTTGCTCCACCTGTACTTTGCCCTTCATAAAGTCTAACAATATCAAATAAGTTTAATACATCCCAACCCTCATTAAGTTTATCAACTGTAAATATTGCTCTAATTGGATTATTTTTATCTTCTAATGTATTTAATAGCTTTTGATTTAATTCTAACTCTTTATCATTATTTGTACAAAGTATTTTATTTTGAGAAAATGCAATTTTGATTTTTTCACAAATCATATCTAAGCTAATGTTCTTATTTTCAAAATATGCAAATATCGTTTTTAATATTTCTATATTTGTAGTTGTTTTTATATCTTCTAAATCTGAAGCTTTAAGGTTTTCTAGTTGATGATATAGTTCTTTTTGATTCTCTTGCGATTCTTTAATTTTTGAAGATTTTAATAATACTACAGGCTTAATATTTAATCCATATTTATTAGCTATCTCTTCTCTATATATTGATGTTAATAAAGCTTGTAATACTCTTTGATTTTTACTAACATCACTTTTAAATAAATCTATTTTTTTACTATAACAATCATGTACAAAGTCTTTTAAATCATATTTATAGATAATCTTATCAAGATATTTAGTTTTTACATTTTTATTATCAAGTTCTAATGTTGCTGTAAATTCTAATAATATATTTTTACTATCAGCTTTAAATATTTTATCAACTGTATTTTCCCATGATGGTTTTTCTTGAACTTCACTTTCAAAGTTAAACTCTTCTTGTTTTGGTTTTTTGGTAGTTGCATTTATATGATGAGCTTCATCTGCTATTAAAGCAATTTTTTGATTATTAAAATCTTCAAGAGTTATAGAGTTTTCTTTTTCATTATGAATATCACTAAATAGCCCTTGAATAGTTGTAAAACAAATATTTATATCATCACTACTACTATAAGAAAAGTTATCAACTGCTTTTATCTTAACTTCTTTATTATTGATAATAATCTTTTCGTTAAATAAATATTTATTAGAGTTACTATTTATAAAATTATCTTTTGTTTTCTCTACAATTTGCCCACGATTTACAAAAAATAAAAAGTTTCTATATCCTTGATTGTAAAGATACAGTATAAGTCCACTCATGATAACAGTTTTACCACTTCCTGTTGCCATATTAAAGGCTAAGTGAATATTGTTTTGTGGTTTAATATATTCTTCTACATCATCATTTTCATAGTACAAATAAAATCTATTAAATGCCTCTTTTTGATATTCTCTTAACTCTAATTTTTGATTTAAATTATCATTTACAAAAGGATAATTTTTATCTTTTCTAAGTTCTCTTCCAAATTCACTTTTAATATT
Organism: Campylobacterota bacterium; assembly: GCA_034717655.1. GTDB lineage: Bacteria > Campylobacterota > Campylobacteria > Campylobacterales > Arcobacteraceae > JAIOSF01. Next base: position 512 of record JAYELQ010000145.1, on the reverse strand, counting down.
ATCAAATAAAAAGTTAGTCATAAGCCTTACTCCTATGCAATATTATACTCTTGTAACATATCATCTATGCTTTTTATATCTTTTTTGTCTTTTTTTGCTTCTTCAAAAAGTTTAATATCTTCTGTGTCTTCATTTGTAATATTTTTTACTTTAACACCCTTAAAATTATTCAATAACCACATAATCTTATCTGTCATATTATCTTGTATTTCTAATTGTAAAGTTTGCACTAGTTCTCCTCTTTTATATTATAAAAACTTTTATTTAATTCTTTAGTTTCATCTGATACATTTAAATCTTTATCATCTATCTCACTAAGATTTTTATATAGTTGATTTTTATTTAACATTGATATTAAAAATTCTTTTTGTTGATCTAGACTAAAAGCTTTAAACTCTTCAAAATGCTCTTTTATTTTAGTTAGTTCAATATCATAGTTCAAAAAACCTTTTTTACAAATCTCATCATAAATATTTAAAATATTTTTTTCAGTAGCTTGTGATAAATCATCT
>JAYELQ010000144.1:0-2152 GCA_034717655.1 Campylobacterota bacterium | reverse complement strand
TAGAGATATAAATAATAAGGCATCTCTATTGAATTCTCAAAAATATTTTTTTTATAAATTTTCTAAATTAAAATGGAAGTTGATTAGTGATTTTTTTTCTAGTGAAAAAACAGTAGAGATATATCATATAAAAAGTTTAGATGAATTTATCTCTTTAGGTGTTGATAAAAATTCCAAAATATTTTTTTGGGGTAAAAAAATAGATAAAGAGTTAGAGAGATATGCAAAAGATAATGAAATAATAATCAATTATATTGAAGATGGTTTTATAAGGTCATTTGGACTTGGTTCTTCCCTTTCAAAACCACTTTCATTGGTATTTGATAGTAGAGGTATATATTTTGACCCTACTAAGCAGAGTGATTTAGAATATATTCTACAAAATCATAACTTTACAATTGAAGAAAAGAATAGAGCTAAAAATATTATAGAGCTTGTTAAGAAATTAAAAATCTCAAAATATAATCATCAATTTTCAAAAGATATCATTATAAATAAGGAAAATAATAAACAAAAAATTATTTTAATACCCGGTCAAGTAGATGATGATATGTCAGTAAAATATGGTACTTTAGATATGTCAAATATAAAACTAATTAAAAAAGTAAGAGATGCAAGACCTTATGACTACCTTATATATAAGCCACACCCAGATGTATTATCAGGTAATAGAGTTGGAAATTTAGATTATAAAGAAGTATTAAAATATGTAAATCAAATAGTTACAGATGTAGATATAGATACAATGATAAATTTGAGTGATGAGGTACATACTATGACATCATTATCAGGTTTTGATGCACTAATAAGAGATAAAAAAGTTTTTACTTATGGTTTACCTTTTTATGCAGGATGGGGATTGACTACCGACCAAATGAACTCTAAAAGAAGAGATAGAGAGTTAACTATTGAAGAGTTAGCTGTTGCTGTTTATATACTTTATCCAAAATATCTAAACCCATATACAAAAGAGTTAACAACACCAGAAGATGTAATATCTATAATTATAAAAGATAAGCAGAAGTATCAAAAAGATATTTTATTTAGATATTACAAAAATATATTGGGATATACTTTACCTAAAGTTAGAAATTTTATAAAAAATATAAGAGGGTTATAATAGTTTTTAAAAATAACTATTGTAAATCTTTATGTTTATATTAAAATTATCACTTACTTTATTTTTATCTTACTTTTTTATTAAACTTATAATAAAGTTTGCAAAAAATATGTATCTACACTATTCACATATAGAACATAATACAAATAAAGAGAGATATATTCCTGTAGGTGGTGGGATAGGTTTTTTTCTTGCTTTTTTATCTTATTTTATATTATTTGAAATAGATATATTAATAGAAAATTGGTATATATTTTTCTCTATTTTTTTAATATTTATTATTGGGATAATAGATGATATAAAAGATATAAAACCTTATGTTAAACTTATTGTAATATCTTTATCTGTATTATTTTTATTTATTTATGATATTTATATAAGTAATCTTGGAAACTGGTTTGGATATCAGTTAGATTTACCAATTTTTATAGCAATAATTTTTAATATATTTGCAATTACTGGATTTACTAATGCTTTAAATCTTATAGATGGAATTGATGGGCTTGCTGCTTCTATTAGCATTGTAATATTAATTTTATTTACTATAATAGGATTTGAATATAATAATACCCTTATTTTTACAATATCTTTAATCACTATAGTATCTCTTATTAGTTTCTTATTTCTTAATTGGTATCCTGCAAAAATATTTATGGGAGATAGTGGAAGTTTATCTCTTGGATTTATTATAAGTATATTGGCAGTTTTAAGTTTAGAGTATATCCACCCTGTAGTTATATTATATTTAACGGCTATACCTATACTAGATACTCTTATAGTTATGACACGAAGAATAAGAAGAGGTGTATCACCTTTTTCTCCTGATAAAACACATATACACCATATTTTAGTAAAATTTTTTGATGGAAGAGTAAAAAAGACCCTTTTTTTTCTAGTGATATTACAAATTATATTTAGTAGTATAGGTTATATGCTTATAGATATTATAAATCGTAACCATAATAGTTTTGCACCTTTTATAGCTATAGTTGGATTTATTTTAATGTTTATTGTATTTTATATGATATTTAC
>JAYELQ010000143.1:0-2153 GCA_034717655.1 Campylobacterota bacterium | reverse complement strand
GAAGATAAAGATTTAGAGATTAAAATAAATAAACTATTAGAGCAAGTTGGTTTTAAAAGTAGTGGTGTTTTTAGTGTAGATGCAAGTAAAAGAGATAATAGACTAAATGCTTATTTTGGTGGATTGGGTTCAACTAAAAGAGTTGTTTTATTTGATACCTTAGTAGAAAAATTAACACATAATGAACTTTTAGCAGTTTTAGGTCATGAATTAGGGCATTTTAAAAATGGAGATATATTAAAAAATATAGGTATTATGGGTGTTGTTATGTTTGTTTTTTTTGCAATTTTTGGAAATCTTCCAGATGAACTGTTTTTACAATTAAATTTAAACAACGAACCATACTCTATAATATTATTATTTTTAATATTTTCACCTGTATTATCTTTTTTCTTAATGCCATTAATAAGCAGTATTAGTAGGCATAATGAATATGCTGCAGATGAATTTGGGAGTAATTTAGCAACAAAAGAGGATTTGGTAAATGCACTTTTAAAATTAGCAAATGAAAACAAATCATTCCCTTTATCTCATCCACTTTATATATTCTTTTTTTATTCTCATCCACCATTAGTTGAACGATTAAAAGAGTTAGGATATAATGGAGCTGGAATTGGTGCATTGAAAAAAGATGATGAATCACTGAAAGCTAATTGTGAAAACATATAAACAAATTATAAAAGAGTATAGTGTAAACCTAAGAGATATTACACATATACCACAAAAAGAGGTAGAGATACTACTTCTTGATATATTAAAACAAAATACTATCTGGTTACATCTAAATTATACAAATATATGTGAAAAAAGTACAGAAGAGAAACTAAAAAAATCGGTTCAAAAAAGAGCTACTAATTATCCTTTGGAGTATATTACAAAAAAAGTAAGTTTCTATGGGGAACTATTTAATATAATAGATGGTGTACTTATCCCTAGACCTGAAACAGAGATATTAGTGGAAAAAGCTCAAAAATTATTAGATAATATAGAAAGTCCAAAAGTTATAGAGATAGGGACAGGTTCTGGAATAATATCTGTAATGTTGGCTTTTTTAATAAAAGATATAGAGATAATAGCAGTTGATATAAATGATAAAGCATTAGAATTAGCAAAAACAAATGCTAAAAAATTTAATGTAGAAGATAAAATAACTTTTATTAAAAGTGATTTGTTTCATAACATAGATAATAGTATTAAATTTGATTTATGTGTATCAAACCCACCATATATAGCAAATAATTTTAAACTACCAAAAAATGTGAAATATGAACCAGAAAATGCTTTATTTGGTGGAGATATAGGAGATGAACTACTTCAAAATATAATATTAGATATATATAAAAGAGATATAAAAAATCTTATTTGTGAGATGGGATATGACCAAAAAGAACCATTAAAAAAGTTTATGAAAGATAATATAAAATATAAAGAACTTGAATTCTATAAAGACTATGATAACTTAGATAGAGGTTTTGAGTTAAACTTAAGGAAAAATTATAAATGAAAAATAAAATATGTATAATAGGACTTGGATATGTAGGACTCCCTTTAGCTCATGCATTTAGTGAAAAATATGAAGTTATTGGACTTGATATAAATAAAGCAAGAGTGGATGAATTAAATAGTGGTTTTGATAGAACTTTAGAGCTTACAAATGAACAAGTTAAAGAATCTCAAAAAAATGGTATCTTTTTTACAACTAACATAGAAGATACAAAAGATTGTAATATATATATAGTCACAGTTCCAACTCCAATTGATAATACAAATGAACCAGACTTAACACCTATCATAAAATCAACTGAATCTATAGCTAAAATACTCAAAAAAGATGATATAGTTATTTATGAATCAACTGTATATCCTGGTGTTACAGAAGAGGTTTGTGTACCTATTTTAGAAAAATTTAGTGGATTGAAATTTAATGAATCTTTTTATTGTGGATATTCACCAGAAAGAATAAATCCAGGTGATAAAGAACATACAGTAACAAAAATACTTAAAATAACTGCAGGTTCAACACCCGAAATAGCAAAAAAAGTAGATGATTTATATAAATCTATTATAACAGCAGGTACTCACTTAGCCCCAACTATAAAAGTAGCAGAAGCAGCAAAAGTTATAGAAAATACACAAAGAGATGTAAATATAGC
>JAYELQ010000142.1:0-2155 GCA_034717655.1 Campylobacterota bacterium | reverse complement strand
AAAAAGATGATGAGACTTTTTTCTTATATAATCCTAATAACAATACTCTTTGTTCTATATTATCCATATTTTATCCTTAATTTATATCTAAAATCTAATTATAAGAAAATTATAACAATATTTAAATTAATATGATATAATAAAGTATGAGAATTTTAGATGAAATAGAAAAAATATATTTAATAGAGGATAATGATGTATATTTTCCTACATTAGATATGATGGGTGGAGACTTAGTAGCTGTGGGTGGAGACTTTTATCCACCTAGAGTTGTATTAGCTTATCAAAGTGGTTTGTTTCCTTGGTATATTGATAAAGATAAATATATACATTGGTTCTCACCTAAAAAAAGGATGGTGTTAAAACCTGATGAGTTTAGGTTAACAAAAAGTTTAAAAAGAGTTATTAAAAATGGTAACTTTATAATTAAGTCTAATGAAAATTTTGATAAAGTTATAAAAAAATGTGCTTCTATTAAAAGAGAAGGTGAAGAGGGAAGTTGGATAACTGATGAGTTTATCTATGCTTATAAACAACTTTTTGATATGGGAGTAGCTTTTAGTATAGAGTGTTATTTAGATGATAAACTAGTTGGTGGTTTATATGGTTTAAAAATAGGTAATATATTTTGTGGTGAAAGTATGTTTAGTGAGGTATCAAACTCTTCTAAAGTTGCTTTTTATCATCTTTGTAATCAAGCTAAACAAAATGATATTGAACTTATAGATTGTCAAGTTTATAATAACCATTTAGCTTCACTTGGGGCTTATGAGATAGATAGAGAAGAGTATTTTAAATATTTATAATAGAAAGGGACTGAAATGAAAGTGATAAAAAAAGATTTTATAGAAGAGATAAAAAATAATTGTAGTGAAATTTTATACTTAAGTACAAAACATATACTTGATAAATTATATAAAAAGGATGAAGATGAGATAAAAGAGTATATAGAGATTTTTAAAAATTATAAAAATTATCATCTTTATTTAAATGACTATGCAGGTGTTATATATAGTAGATATGCTTCTAGTATAAATAATCTTTATATAGAGATGTGTAACTATTTAAAAATAGAGATTGATAATAAATATACATTAGAGCATACGATTATAAAGCTAGAGAAACAAACACCAGAACTTTTATTAGGATTAACAGATGAAGATATACAACAACAAACAATTTTACATTTTGATGAAAAAATTGTAAATATTAGTAATTCGACATATTATAATGCAAATTTAGATGAATTTAAAGCAAGAGTTGATAAACTAAAACAAAATATATCTTTAGTTAAGAATGCACTACAAATTTCATAAAATTTATATAGAGATTACAAATATTTGTGGTTTAGAGTGTAGCTTTTGTCCAACAAAAGATACAAAAACTCAAACTATGGATATTAATCTCTTTAATAATATATGTAAACAGATAAGATATTATACAAAAGATATAGCTTTACATATACTTGGTGACCCTTTAGTATTATCAAATTTAAATCAATATTTAGATATAGCTTTTGAACATAAACTAAGAGTACATATAACAACAACTGGATATTTTTTAAATAATTTTAATTTAAATCTATTTTTACATAAATCTATTAAACAGATAAACTTCTCTTTAAATAGTTATAATAAAAATAATATGAATATATCTTTAGAAGAGTATTTAGAACCTATGTTTAAACTTTGTGATATAAAATTAAAAAATAAAATACATAACTTTATTAATTTTAGACTTTGGAATATAGATAATAGTAATGACACTAAATTTAATCAAGATATATTTGACAAAATATCAAATAAATTTAATATTTTATTAAAAGATATAGATTATAAAAAATCAATAAGATTAGAAAATCAGATTTTAATAAATTTTGACAACTATTTTAAATGGCCTAATTTAAAAGATAATCATTATTCAAATAACTATTGCTATGGTTTAACTTCCCAAATAGGGATATTATCATCAGGTGTTGTAGTACCTTGTTGTTTAGATAGTTTTGGAGTTATAAATTTAGGAGATATAAAAAATACTAAATTAAAAGATATTTTAAACTCTAAAAAAGCTATAGATATAGTAGAAGGGTTTAATAAAAATATAGCAGTTGAAGAGTTGTGTCAAAAATGTAGTTTCAAAGATAGATTTGAAGCTA
>JAYELQ010000141.1:0-2163 GCA_034717655.1 Campylobacterota bacterium | reverse complement strand
ATATATAAATGATTTTATTATTGATTTTAAAATAAAAAGCTCTTAGTAGAAGAAGATTATAAAGAACTATTATCTTTTTTCTTAAAAGTAGTGGGAGAGTAGATAAACACTATAGGGGGAGTGATTTGATTAGTGAGTAAATAGGACTAACATAGTGAGTAAATAAGATAATTAAAGTGAGTATAAAGTATAAAGATGAGTAAAACATCAAAAACTCATTTAATGAGTAAAAAGTAATAAAAGTGAGTAAATACAGATAAACTAACTTTAAGTAAGTGAGTAGTATAATAAATACTCATAAATATAATACAAAGGTAAGAAATGACAAAATCAGAATGGTTAAGAAAGAAAAAAGAAGAGATGTCTAAACCATCTGTTTATAAAAAAATATCAAATACATTTATATATAATACTCTTCATAATTCAACTTTAGGAGCATTAAAAATAACTTATTATTTATCTACGATATTAAAAAATTTTGATTATTCAAAAAGTATAAATACTATTATGATAGATAGTAAAAATATGTTAGAATATACTGAACTTTCAATGAAGAATTTAAAAACTAATTTAAAAAAACTACAAGAAACAAGTATTACATTTATCAATGAAGAAGAGGAATGGGAAGAAAATATATCTTTAATACCAAGAATAAAAATTCATATCAATAGAGAGAAAAAAATAGAGATTGATATTTATTCTAAAATTGCTAAATTAATCGTAGAAGTTATGGATAAATATACATTTATTAATACTAAAGAGTTGATGAAATTAAGAAATAAACATAGTCTTAGAATATTACCTTTATTACATACTATTAATGGATATGATATAAAACAAAAAACATTTTCTTTATTAGATTTAAATGAGTTTTTTAGTACAAAATATAAAAGATTTATAGATATTGAAAGGTTTGTTATAATTAAAGCAAAAAATGAATTAGATAAAAATTCAAAATTAACATTTGATTATGAGATGAAATTTGAAGCTTTAGGAAAAAGTCGTGCAACTATTACAGGTATTATTATAAGACCCAAAGATTTAAATAAAACTAAAAATAGTGATAAGCAAATAGAAAACAAAGATATAAAAGAGTTAGCTACAATTAAAAAAATAAAAGAGTGGCAACCAAACTTAATTGATATGGATTTAGCTGTAGAATATGGTATAGCTCAAACTAATAATGAGGCTTTAATAACCAATTTTGAATGGTATCTTGAAGAGCAAGTTATCGCTTTTAAAAGATATTGTATTGAAAATAAAAAAGATTATAAAAATATGGATATTAGTTTTAAACGCCATATAAAAGGTGCTTATGATAATAAAATTGATTTTTTCTCAACTCATAAATTTTAATATTATCTTCTTATTTTTGAGTAACTTTAAAAGCATCCTCTACTGCTTTTATACAGCCATATCTTACACCATTCTCTTCTAATGCTGAATATCCAGCAGCAGTAGTTCCTCCGGGACTCATAACACCATCTTTTAATAAAGATGCATTGATATTAGGTATAAGGTTACCAAAACCTTTAAAAAGTCCATTTGCTACCTCTATAGCTTCTACCCTTTTCATACCTTGTTTAACAGCTCCATCACATAAAGCTTCGTGAATTAAAGCTAAATAAGCAGGACCACTTCCAGCAACGGCAGTAGCTATATCTACCTCTTTTTCAGAAGATAGCCATAATGTATCACCTATTGATTTAAAAATCTCTTCAGCTTCTTTTTTTAGTTCTATATCACCTGTCATAGTGGTCATAGATTCACTAACACTAGCACATAAGTTTGGCATAACTCTTACTATTGCTTTTGATTTAATATTTGATTTTAAAGCATCTAAAGTAGTACCTGCTAAAACAGAATATAACTCACTAGCTTTACCATTAATTCTTAAGCTAACTTCTTGAAGATTTATAGGTTTTACACAAAGTATAACTTTTTTATTATCCATATTAAAATTCTCATAAACAAACTTTGATATTTTAATACCTAAATCTTTTTCAAACTTATCAAGTTTTTCTATATCTCTTCCAACTACTTCTATATCAAATATATCTTTTAATCCATTTGCTATAGATAATGCCATATTACCATTTCCTATAAATGTTATTGTTTCTTTCATTTTATCACCTTAGTTTTTATTAATATTTTAATTCTTTT
>JAYELQ010000140.1:6225-10886 GCA_034717655.1 Campylobacterota bacterium | reverse complement strand
ATGTATTAAAGAGTAAAGATATAAAATCTAAATATATATTTATAAATACTAAACATAATAATAAAAGTTTATATATTAATATAAAAGATAACGGTGGAGGGATAGATGAAAATATTATAGATAAAATATTTGAACCATATTTTACAACATATCATCAATCACAAGGGAAGGGTTTAGGTTTATATACTGTTAAAATTATGTTAGAGAGATATTTAAATAGTATTATATCTGTAGATAATGAAAATTTCATTTATAATGAGAATAGATATAAAGGAGCTATTTTTAAAATAAATCTAAATATAGATAATTAAACAGAATTTTGTTATAATAATAGTTACAAAAATAAAGGATTTTAATAATATGAAACATGTTCCAATATTAGTTTTAGATTTTGGTAGTCAATATACACAGTTAATCTCAAAAAGATTAAGAAATAGTGGATTTTATTCAGAAATAGTACCTTATAACGAATCAATTGAAGATATAAAAGCAAGAGAGCCAAAAGGGATTGTGTTAAGTGGTGGACCTGCTTCTGTTTATGCAGATGATGCATATAAAGTAGATAAAGCTGTATTTGATTTAGGATTACCAATATTGGGTATTTGTTACGGTATGCAAACTATAGCACACTATTTAGGGGGAAGTGTAATACCTGCTGATCACCACGAATATGGAAAAGCTGAATTAAAAATTGAAAATAGTGTTTGTCCAATATTTAAAGGTGTAACTAATAATGAAGTTGTATGGATGTCTCACGGAGATAGAGTTGAGAGTTTACCTAATGGCTTTGATGTAATTGCTACAAGTTCAAATTCACCTTATGCTGCTATTGCAAATGAAGATAAAAAAATATATGCATTTCAATATCACCCTGAAGTAACACATAGTGTAGAGGGTGGTTCTATGTTGGTTAATTTTGCAAAAGATATTTGTAATTGTGAAAAAAATTGGAATATGGGTAATTTTGCAAAAGAGCAAATATCTAAAATAAAAGCTCAAGTTGGTGATAAAAAAGTTCTTTGTGGTGTAAGTGGTGGAGTTGATAGTTCTGTTGTTGCAACTCTATTATCTGAAGCTATTGGAGATAATCTAATCCCTGTTTTTGTAGATAATGGTTTATTAAGAGGGAATGAAGTTGAAGATGTACAAGCTATGTTTTCAAATAGAGGTATTGGACTAATAACAGTTGATGCTAGTGAACAATTTTTATCTAAACTTACTGGTGTTACAGACCCAGAAACAAAAAGAAAAATAATTGGAGAAACATTTATAGAGGTTTTTGACCAAGAAGCAAAAAAACACGATGGTATAGAGTTTCTAGCTCAAGGTACACTTTATACAGATGTAATAGAATCAGTATCTGTAAAAGGACCTTCTAAAACAATTAAATCACATCATAATGTTGGTGGGCTTCCTGATTGGATGACTTTTGAACTAATAGAGCCTTTAAGAGAGATATTTAAAGATGAGGTTAGAGAATTAGGATTAGAATTAGGGCTTCCTTCTAGAATGATAGGTCGTCACCCTTTTCCTGGACCAGGTTTAGCTATACGAATAATGGGTGATGTAAACTCTCCTGATTTAGAGATTTTAAGAAAAGCAGATACTATTATGTTAGATGTTTTAAGAAGTACAGGTTGGTATGATAAAACTTGGCAAGCTTTTACAGTGCTTTTAAATGTAAAATCTGTTGGTGTTATGGGAGATAATAGAACTTATGATAATACAGCTTGTATTAGAATAGTAAATGCAATAGATGGTATGACTGCTACATTTGCACATATTCCTCATGATATATTAGAGCAAATGAGTAGAAGAATAATAAATGAAGTTGATGGAATAAATAGAGTTGTTTATGATATATCATCTAAACCACCTGCAACTATAGAATGGGAATAGGAAAATTAAACGTAAATTAATTATATTTGATATGGATGGAACACTTATAGATAGTGGAAATATCATATCAAATACTATAAATTATGTGAGAGTTAATATAGGTTTAGATGCTTTAGAAAAAGATGATATTTTAGAAAGTTTAAATAATCCAGATATAAATTCTGCTGAATACTTTTATGAGGTTGATAGTTTTACAGAGGAACAAACATATTTATTTAATGAATATTATGATGAGCATTGCTTAACTGATATTGTATTATATGATGGAATAATAGATATGTTAGATATTTTATCAAAAGAGGGATATGCTTTATCTGTTGCTACAAATGCTTCTGTAGAGTATGCAAATCAAATGTTAAACTATTTAAGTATAGATAATTATTTTGAGATGGTTGTTGGAGCTAGTTGTGTTGAAAATCCAAAACCACATCCAGATATGCTTGTAAAAACTATTAATAATCTTAATGTAGATAAAAATGATACAATAATGGTAGGGGATAGTTTAAAAGATATTCAGTCTGCAAATAGTGCAAATATAAATAGTATTTTGGTTAATTGGGGTTTTTCAAACCATAATGAAGAAGATGCTTTGTTAACAGTAGATGAATTAGTTAGAAATATATTAAGTTATAGTAACAAATAGATAAAGTTATATTTATCTATTTGTTAAATTCTAATTCAGATACAAGATTTATAAATTTTATAAAGTCAAATGGTTTTAATAAATAGTTCTTTACACCCAACTCTTCTGCACTTTTAATATATTCAGGTTCTGTATGAGCTGACATTATTATTACAGGTATATTTTTATCTATTTTTCTAATATTTTCTATTAGTTCTAATCCATTCATAACAGGCATATTTATATCTGTCACTATTAAATCAAAGTCATTCTCTTCTTTAAATTTATCAAGAGCTAGTTGACCATTTTGTGCTGTTTTGAAATTTGTTTTTAATTTATTTAAAGTATCACTAATAATAGTAATTAAATCTATTTCATCTTCAACAAATAAGATTTTAACAGATTGTAATTTAGCAATCTTTTTTTGCATATTTAGTCCTTTAGTTCATCTTTATTTACAACAGTTTCAATATCCATAATTACAAGCATTTGATTATCTTCTAGTCTTACAAAACCTTTTAAATATTTTGGAGGTATTGCAGAACCCATATCTGATACAGGATATAGTTGTCTATCATCTAGTTTTTGGACATCATCAACTTTATCAACAACTAATCCAACCATTCTATTATCAGCAGTAATTACTGCAATTACTGCTGTATTTTCATCATAAACAACTTGACTTGTTCCAAATTTTACTCTTATGTCTAAAATAGGTACAACTTCACCTCTTAAGTTTATTAGACCTTTTACCCATTGACTAGTACCTGGAAGTGTAGTAATAAGTTCAGGATATGTTAATATTTCTCTAATTTTTGGTAATTCAACTGCATATTTCATTGCCCCTAATATAAATGTCATATATTCATCTTGATTAGTACTATGATACTCTCTAGCTTCTACGGCCATATTATAATCCTTTTTATATTTATTTTCTATATTTTATCTATTATATTCTTTGATATAACTTTACAACTTACAATTATATTTGAATTTTCAAGAGAGATATTATCATTTATGTTTATTTTATCTAATGAAGATATTTTATTATTTTTTGTAAGTTGAACATACCCATATTTATCTTTATTACTAGGTTTATTTAGTTCATAACTATCTTTTATATTATTAAGCATATTTTGTTTTATAATAATCTTTTGATTTAAAATATGATTATATTGCTTTTTTAATTGATATATAGAATTTGAAATAAATTGAAACTTTTTTTTAAGAGAATGTTGTTCAAAAGAGTTTTGTAAATATCTTAAATTCTCCTCTTTTTTATTTATAATATATTTTAATTTATTTGAAAACTCTATCTCTATACTATCCGTAAACTGTTTTAAATCATTTATATTTGGAGTTGATATCTCTATAGCATTAGATGGGGTACTTGCCCTAATATCAGCTACAAAATCAGATATAACAAAATCATTTTCGTGTCCAACTGCACTTATAACAGGTGTTGTAAGATTAAATATAGTATCTGCTACTATCTCTTCATTAAAAGCCCATAAATCTTCTATACTTCCACCACCTCTACCTAAAATAATAATAGGCTTTAGTTTATTCTTTTTATCTTTTATAGCTAAGTCTTCTGCTATTTTTAATGCTTTTACTATAGAGTATTTAGCTTCTTCACCTTGGACTAATGATGGGATTAAAATCATTTTAGCTAATGGATATCTAATTTTTAATATCTTTTTCATATCTTCTATAGCAGCACCTGTATTTGATGTGATAACATAGATATTATTAGGATATAAAGGTAACTCTTTTTTTAAACTTTTATCAAAATAACCTTTGATTTGTAATTTTGTTTTTAGTTGTTCATAAGCTAGTAGTAGTTCCCCTACACCAGATGGTTCAATTTTTTGGGCTAAGAGTTGATAGTTACCTCTTGGTGTATAAACTGTAATATTTCCTCTTATATTTATTTTTTGTCCAATCTCTAATCTAAATTTAAGATATTGTGCATTTCCTTTAAACATAACACAAGATAAAACAGATTTATTATCTTTTATTGTAAAATATATATGTCCAGAGTTATGGTAAGTTATATTAGATATCTCACCTTCTAAATATACAGTAGAAAAAGTTGTTTCTAGTATAGATTTTATTTGTTCATTTAAAGATGAAACTG
>JAYELQ010000140.1:0-6125 GCA_034717655.1 Campylobacterota bacterium | reverse complement strand
TACCTTATAATATATATTTTGATACTAATATACCAACAATAAATCCAATATTTAATGCCACAACTATTTTCATTGTGTTTAGTTTATCTTCTGTTTTAGGCATATAATAGAGTATTTTTTCTTGTCTTGATATACTATCATCAAACCTTTTTGATGAAGTGTCAACTTGTTTTAAAGTTTGAGCCAAAGTTAATTCAGCAAGTTCAATTCTTTCAATTAATTCTTTGGCTTGCTTAAAGCTCATATCGCTCATTATTTAATAGTTATCCATTTGTCTAATTCACAAAAGATTTGATTTAAAGTACTTAGTGTGTAGTCTTTTGCTTCTGTTTGAAGTCTTCTAAAAAATAGATATTTTCTAGCAGCTTCTAAATCTCCACTACCTTTAGCCTCTACAGCTTTTTTTGCAAAGTCTGTATTGTTATGAGCCATCTCCCAAACAGTACTACCTAAATATCTACTCATAGTGATAACTTTATCATTTTTTACAGCAAAATATCTAGGGTCTTTTACAAAGTCTTTGATAGTAGAATCACTACCTAAATATTGATGTCCAAAAAAGTTAATAAATTGCTCTTCTAAATAATCTGTTTCCATAGATATAGCTCTATTTAATGCAAAAAATAGATTATCAGTAGAGTTTCTTTCAATCTTTCTTAGTTTTTTCATAGTTGCAATAGCATTTTTACCATCAAGTTCACCATCACCCATAGGTACTATCCATTTTACATTTCCAAAAGTTCCAACTTTAGCAATCTCATCAAGAACTAATGATGATGTTTTATTTCCACCAACATCAACTATAACTTCGTGATTATCATCCATTAAGATAAGCTCATCTAGTTCTGTTAGTTTGTTTGTTGCTAACATTTTTTTATTTACTATTTCAGTTCTAGTAAAACTTCTTGAATCATTATTTTCATCATCTATTTCAATATATGTTACTTTTTTACCATGTTTTTTATATAAATAAGGTGCAACAACTTGCATAGCTACAGTTGATTTCCCAACACCACCTTTTGTTTGTGGAATAATTATCATATTTTCATCCTAATTAAAATAAATTGTATAGTATTATAACAGATTAACACTTAATCTAATTGATAATTGCTTTTGATATAACTTCTTCTTTATTATCATATATTTTCACTTTAAAACCATCTTGTGCATAACCATTTTCATTAATATCTATAATAACTAATTGAAAAATTGTTCTACATTTATTTGGAACATCAAAATGACCCCCAAGACCTGTAAGAGCTTTTTTTATAGGGACTGAACTCTCCATCCCTATGACATTATCCCTACAACCTGTAAGACCAACATCCGTTACATAAAAAGTACCATCTGTTATCTCTAAATCATCTGTTCCTATATGAGTATGAGTTCCACAAATAGCACTAACTTTAGATTTAAGTAGTTGCATCATCACCCTTTTTTCAGCTGTTGATTCTGCATGAAAATCTATAAAAATATTTTTTATATTATCTTTGTGAAGTTTTTCAATAAGCTCTTTTGCATGAATAAAAGGATTTAGTACTTGAGGCATAGAAAATATACCCATAAGATTAATAACTGCTAGTTTTTCACCTTCTATATCTATTATTTTAACTCCTGTTCCTGCTACACCTTCAGGATAGTTATCTGGTCTTAAAACAGCTTTTGTTTCAAGTAGAGTTAACATATCTTTTTTTTTATCCCAAGAGTGATTTCCACCTGTTATTATATCTATTCCAGCATTAAAAATTTCATTAGCATTTTTTATAGTTAGTCCAAATCCATGGCTTGTGTTTTCACCATTTGCAATAACACAATCTATTTGAAATCTATCTCTTAAAGTTTTTAAGTTTTGTTTCATAATAGTTCTACCAGGTCTACCTACAATATCACCTATAAAGGCTATTCTCATACTTTATCTCCATTTTCTATCTTTAATTTAATTTCAAAAACAGCACCCATATATTCAATATCGTTATATAGCATAGTTTCATTATATACATCTATTTTACCATCATGTTCATTTATTATTTTATTTGCAATATGTAAACCAATACCAATACCACTTGATTCTTTTGTACTAATAAATGGATCAAAAATTTTATCTAACATATTTTCTTTTATTCCTCCAGCATTATCATGAAATTTTATTATATTATATTGATTATCAGTATTTATATCTATTTTTAATACTCTATTTTCAAAATTATCCATTTTTATAAGTTCATCTAAAGCATTATTTATCATAACTATCCATACTTGTTCTATTCTTTGTTTTTGTACATATGAATAAAATGCATTATTTTCACATTTATAATGAAGGTCAAATAGCTTACCTTTTAGATATATTTTAGATATCTGTTTTGAATTATTGTTAGTTATTGTTAATGATGTTAAAAGTGTATCACATACTTTAACTACCTCTTTAAGACCGGTTGTAGTTTGGGATACCTCTCTCATAGCATGTATAATATTTTCTATTCTTAAAATACCGTCATTTATATCTATAATATTTTCATTAATATATTTTTTAGATTCTATAGTTTCAGGTAAATCTTCTATATCATATTTTAGCATCTCAAAGTTACCTTTTATATAAGTAAGCGGAGTATTTATCTCGTGTGTTATCCCTGCTGCTAAAGTTCCAATTGATGTAAGTTTTGCATTTTTTAATTTATCTTGTTCTATTAGTAGTAGTTGTTCAGTATTCTTTTCAACCTCTTTTTTAATCTGTTTTTTTAACGATTTAGCTAAGCTTTTAAGATGTTTTGTTTTTTTATTTACCAAATCATTTAACTCTTTATTTGAAGCTATTAAAGGTTTTGAAAATATATAAGTTAATACAATAGATAAAATTATACAATAAATAAATATCTCTATAAATATATTTAAGAATTTCTTCTGTACTTTTTCGTGAATATTTGAAGGGTAGTGCATAATTAAAATAGGATTTCCCATTATATTTGCAGATAATTTTCTTGTAGTAAAAGAGTTGTTTTCTTCTTTATTTATATTTTTAATATCATTTGTATTTTTATTATTTTTAGATAAAATCATATAGCAATTTTCATCAAGCATACAAGTTTTATATTCAGTATCTTTTATTATATTTAAAATAGGTTTTGTAGTAGCATTTATGATAAATATACCATAATCTAATTTTATAGCAACTCTAAAAACTAAATTATGTGGAATCTCTATCTCCCCATTTTCTATATTTAAATCTATTTTAGAGTATATAATTTCATTATTATTTAATTTAATAATCTCTTTATAATAATATCTTTGTGATTTATCACATAAATGATTAGAAAATAGTGCTTCTACTTTACTACTTTTAGATACTATTTTTATTTTTTCTAATCCCGAATTGTTAAGATATCTAAATTGAGATATATTACTATTACTTTTAACAAGTGTTTTAAAGAACTCTTCAATATTTCTTTTATTTATGTTTTTTATTATAGAATCTTTTATATATTTATTTTCATTAATCGAATATAGTATATTTTCAAAAGAGTTAATATATATAGAGATTTGTTTCTCTTTTTTGATAAGTAACTCTTTTACTATTTTATTTTTTTCTATTTTATCTTGTTCTTCAAGTGCTTTTGTAATATTAAACATTACAAATAAAGTTAAAGATATATTAACAATTATAAAAGCACTAAAAATCTTAAATTTAAAATTAGAAAAAAACATATTTTTTACAATAGAGCTTCTTTGATTTTACTCTCTAAAGATTGTAAAGAATCAAATGGTTTCATTATGTAGTTAACAGCACCATCTTTATGTGATTCTAATACTTTATCAAGTGTAGAGTATGCTGTCATCATTACTACTTTTTGAGAGGGATTTTTTTCTAATATCTTTTTTAATGCATCCATACCATTCATTTGAGGCATCATAATATCCATTAATACTAAATCGTAACTACTATCTATAGAACTAACAGCAACAACTGGATTTGAGAAAGTTGTTACATTATATTTTTCACCTCTACTTAAAAATTTATTTAACATAGTTAAAATCTCATTTTCATCATCTACAATCGCTATTTTATAACCCATTTTTTATATCCCTTTTTTTCAAATAAAGTATCTGCTGCTTCTTTCATAACAATATCATTCTTTTCTTGAAGCATTTGGTCAAGTATATTAAATACAGTCATACTTGATTCCTCTATATTATTTATTTTTTCTTCTATTTTTAATTTTGAACAGGTTACACTACTTCCTGCACACTCTTGGGCTAAAGAGTTAGCTTCATCGTGAACTACTTGATGCGGATGTGCTAAAGAATGGTATGAACGAACAGAACTAAACTCTTTTTTACCTAATCCTGTATCATACCATTTTCCTAATCTACAATTTGTATGTGTACTTGCTTGAAATTCATTAGAATCACCAAATAGTAGTTGATATAATCTATTTTTATATATAACATGGTCTAATTTAGCTAAATTTATAAATATTGTATTTGATATTGATTCCACCTCATATACATTTCTTCCTGAATTTTTTTGAAATTTATGCATTAAATTTATCAATATATCAACACTTTTTTTTGTTTCAAGAACAACTTCAGATACTATATCTGAACTCTCTTTCATTTTTAAAGTTTCCTCTTGTATAGAAGTTACAACATCTTTTATCTCTTTTGCAGCATCTGCACTTCTACTAGCAAGATTTCTTACTTCTTGTGCAACAACAGCAAAACCTTTACCAGCTTCTCCAGCAGTAGCAGCTTCAACGGCAGCATTTAAACTTAAAATATTTGTTTGAAATGCTATTTGGTCAATAACAGTAATAGCATCTGCTATATCATCACTTTTTTCAACTAAAGTATTTACGATTTTATTCTCTTTAATTATTTGTTCATTTAGATTATTTGAATCTTTTACAATATTTTTTGTAAGTTTTAATCCCTCTTTTGAACCATCTGCAGTCTCTTTTGATTCTGTTGCCATATTATCAAGCTCTTCTAAAAGTACTTCATAAACTTTTTGAGTATCTTCTAAAGAGTTATTAATATTAAGATTATGTTTATGTAATAATCCATCCTCTTTATTATCTGTTATATTTGTTTTTATTAATGATGCAATTGTTATATTATCAACTTTTCTTGTTGTTATTTTTGCTTCACAACTAGATATAATTATTTGTTTATCTCCATTTGCTATAGCATTTACAACATTGTGTTTGTCATCTATATTCTCTTTTGCTTTATCATTTAAAAATATAATACTATTATTGTTATCTATAGCTATTATAGCTTCTTGTGTTGAAAAAGATGCTATTTCTCTTAATGATTCATTTTCAATTTTAAGCTCTTTAATTGTAGATTCAAAAGAGGATTTGATTTTTGAACTCTCCATACCATTTGAAGATGAAATAGTAGATAATCTATTTTCAAGTTCATTAACTTTTTGTTTTAACTCTTCTATCTCTAAATCTTTCTCTTTATTGTTAAAAAACATAATTAACCTTATTTTTTTTTAATGATATAATTGTATCATAATAGAATAAAATTAAACTATAATTTACACACTTTAGCACTACTAAATGCCCATTGAAAATTATAACCACCTAATTCACCTGTTATATTTAGAACTTCCCCTATAAAATAAAGGTTTTTTTGCAATTTACTTTCAAAGTTTTTATTTATCTCTTTTGTATCAATTCCACCTTTTGTAACTTCAGCTTTTGTAAAACCAAAATTACCAGCAGGTGCAAAAGTATAATTATGTATATTAAAATTTTCTAAATTCTTTATAGCTTGACGAAATCGTTTTGGTAAATAACTATTTTTATTTGGTGAAAAATCAATACTAACTTGCCCTTTATCCCAATATAGTGATGTTGTTAAAATAGCAGGACCACTACACCCTTTGTGTGTAAAAAGCATTTTTCCCTCTATTGATTTATCTTTAACTTTTATTTTTACATCTAAAGATAAACCACTTAACTCTTTAAACCAAAATTGCTCTTTTTGTACAGTAAAACCAACCAAAGCAGGAGTTGGTTTTACAATATTATGATTAAATTTTTTAGCAATCTCAAAACCGATATTAGAAGCACCCAAAATAGGGTAAGCTAATCCACCTGAAGCTACTACTACTTTATAAG
>JAYELQ010000139.1:0-2172 GCA_034717655.1 Campylobacterota bacterium | reverse complement strand
AGTAAACTTTAATCTAATAAATATTATTATACAATACTTCCAATGAAAGATAAAATATTTGATAAACCAATAACAAAACAGTTTGAATTTGATGAAGATGTAGCTTCTGTATTTGATGATATGTTAACAAGGTCAGTACCTTTTTATAATCAAGTTTTAGAACTCACTACATCTTTTGCACTAAAATATATAAAAGAGAACTCTATTATATATGATTTGGGTTGCTCTACAGCTTCTACACTTATAAATATAGCTAATAATACAGATGTAAAATTAAATCTAATAGGTATAGATACTTCAGAAGCTATGTTAAAAAGAGCAAAACAAAAAACAAAAGGTTATGGTATAGATATAGATTTTATAAATGATGATATTTTTAATGTAAAACTTAAAAAATCTACTATATTTATATCTAACTATACTTTACAATTTATAAGACCTTTAAAAAGGGAAGAGTTAATAAAAAAGATATACAACTCTTTAGAAGATGGTGGAGTTTTTATATTTAGTGAAAAAGTTATAAGTGATAATGTAGTTTTAAATAAACAATTTATAGATGAATATTATAACTTTAAAAAAGTTCAAGGTTATAGTGAATTTGAGATAGCTCAAAAAAGGGAAGCTTTAGAAAATGTACTTATACCATATACTTATGAAGAGAATAAACAGATGATTTTAGATGCAGGTTTTAAACATTTTGATTGTATATTTAAATGGATAAATTTTAGTACATTTATAGCTATAAAATAAAATTAATTATACAGGAGATATTTTTTGAAATTTAGTGGAAGTTATTTAGAAGATGATGTGGAGTTTTTATTAAAAGTTATAGATATAGATTTTACATCTACACAAGAGAAAGAGAGATTGGTTCAAAGTGGAAAATCCCATTATTCCCAAATGATAAATAAAGAGTATGAACCAACAAAAGAGTATTTAGATACTTTTTATGAAGTTTTTGAACTAAATAAAATTAAGTTTGCAAATGATATTTTGACTTTAGCTTATAGTTTAAGTAAAAAAGATGATATTGTTCTTGTATCTTTAGTAAGAGCTGGGACTCCTATAGGGGTGTTGTTAAAAAGAGTTTTAAAACAAAGATTTAATAAAGATGTAAAACATTATGCAATATCAATTATAAGAGATAGAGAGATAGATAATTTAGCACTTAAATATATTGAAAAAAACTCTCCAAATAGTGAGATGATTTTTGTAGATGGTTGGACTGGAAAAGGTGTAATAAATAGAGAATTAAAACTATTTATAGATAAGTATAATACTCAAAATAAAACTAATATCAGTGATAAATTATATGTAGTTTCAGATATAGCAGGTGTTTCTGATTTTGCTGTTAATAACGATGATTATCTTATCCCCTCTTCTGCTTTAAACTCTACTGTTTCAGGACTAGTTAGTCGTAGTATATTAAATGAAGAGTATATAAAAGATGGTGATTTTCACGGTTGTAAATATTATCAAGAGTATAAAAGTAGTGACCTTAGTTTATGGTTTATAGATGAGGTAACAAAAATTATATCAAATATAAGTATAGATAAAAAAGCTCTTGTAACAAAAGATATAAATTTAAATAAAAATGTAAATAGTTTTATAAATAAAACTATGAAAGAGTATGGTATAAGTGATATAAATCATATTAAACCCGGAATTGGTGAGAGTACACGAGTTTTATTGCGAAGAGTACCTTATATAATAATAGTAAAAGATATCTCTTCAAATATGATACAACACCTTATACATCTAGCCTCTGAAAAAAATGTAAAAGTTATAGAAGATAAAGAATTACCTTATTCTGCTTTAGCTATTATAAAAAATGTACTAAAATAAAAGGAAAAAATATGCCAAAAAGAATATTCTTTTTTAGTGACCTTGATGATACACTAATTCAAACAAGAAGAAAAACTAATTTTAATAAACCAACAGTAGTTGGTTCTTATGACAAAGAGGGAAATGAAAGCTCTTTTTTTTATGAGGGTACAAAACTACTTATAGATACTATGATAGATGCAGGGATTAATCTTATCCCTACAACTGCTAGAAATTTAGATGCTTATCAAAGAACTGTATTTTATAAAAATAGTGATATAAAATATGCTATTTTAAACTTTGGTGGATTGATACTAATAGATAATAAAATAGATGAGGAATGGTCAA
>JAYELQ010000138.1:0-2175 GCA_034717655.1 Campylobacterota bacterium | reverse complement strand
TATTAATGTTTTATTTGCAAAGAACTTAGATTCTATAGAAAAAGTATCACTTCAACTTCATTGGAAATATCAGTTTAAATTTGCAGGTTTTATAGCTGCAAAAGAGAAAGGTTTTTATTACCACTTCTTGATTTAATAAATCAAACTTATTAAATTTTTTCATCTCTAATATATTTGATATATTATCTCTTAAAGTTTTATAGCTATTAATATTATTAAAATCATTTTTATTACATTTAGTGCTACAAATAGAAACACCACTAAGTCCATAAAAGTTTTTTATAAAATATTTATCTACTTTTTGTTGTATCTCTTCTAATACTTCTGGATCTTTTTTTGATGATATTATCTCAAACTTACCAGCATTTGAAGTTAAAATATTATCTTCACTAATATCTAATTTATTACAAATATATTTAGCTAAATATATTGTAAAAATCTGTATAAAAGCAGATTTTGCTCTTAATACTTTCGCTGCATTTTTTGTTGATAAACCTTCAAATATAAACTTTTGTATCCCATAAAAATCACCAGCTATTAAAATCATATCATCAGATAATAACGGCTTAATATTTTTAGGTTTCTCTATAACTATATCATCAAAATTTTTATCAAAATATTTTTCATATATGCTCAACTAATTCTCCTTATCTAAGATTTTTATTTTCCCAAGTCCAAAAACAGTAGATTTACCAACCCCTATAAGCTCTCCTACTTTTAAAACTTCGTAACACTCTTTACCTATGCCTTTTATCTCCATACTCCCCATTATACCCCCTAAATTCATAGTAGTTTTTTGTCTATTGCTTCTTCTTGTAAGCTCTTGATAAAAAATATCTTTTTTTACTATCTCCCCTTTTATCTCATAAGGAAACCTTTGATGCCCTTTATCTAGAAGTTTCATCTCCCTTTGATATATAGAATTTACAATATCTTTTAATTCTAAGTTATCACCTCTTACAAATCTATTCTCTTTTTTTATCCTAAGTGGTGTTACAAAATTCAAAGAGATATTTTGACCTATTTTATCTATTGATAAATTTTTAATAAAATCTTTTGGTAAATTAATTTGTCCATTTTCAATACAAGGCTCATCATTGATATAGATATCAAAATCTTTATATTTTTTTCTTTGAAATCCTAAACCATTTTGAGTTAACATCATATGAAAAGCACTTACTATATAAGGTAGTTTATCTATCACATCTTCAAAAAGATAAAACGAAAAATCATAATACTCTTTCCCTAGTTCAAAATCAAATCTAAACTTATGAAATATATTCTTTTCCTCATAAAACTGATAGTATAAACAATTTGAAGTTGAAAAACATCCATCACATTTAAATGATGGATTTATACAAGTTACTTTTTTCAAAGCATACCCCAAAGCACCTCTTAACTCAGAACCAATAAAATAATTTGGAGTATCTTTTATTATTATTGATAGTTTTACATATTTCATATATATCCTTAATGTTGATAATTATATCTATATCTATTTTAAGAATCACTTGAATTCTTATCAGTTAATTTAGACCCAACAAATACTCCTATTAGAGTTACAGCTGCTATAGCTACTCCTTTCCATATAGTATCAGTAGTATCTTGAGATGGTCGTGGAATATCCATTGAAAAGTTAGCTGACTCAAATTTTAAATCTTTTGTTTCTTGTATATCGTTCATATTTTAATCCTTTTTTTTTGTATATGAGAATTATATATAATTAAATAGTCATATTATGTCTTATAATAGTAAATTTTGAAATTTTATTTTAAATTATTATAAATGATAAAAGAATTAAGAAAAGTAGCTATGTTTCAATCTATATATATATAAAATTAGGTTGTATTTAATGTGATGATTTTATAGAGTTAATAAATTGTACTATGTTTAAAATAGAAAAAGTAACTATGCTTCAATCCCCTAAAAATCGGGTCATATTGTAATCAAGTTCAAAATGAATAAGGAAGGTTACGTCGACGTGAGTTTCAATCCCCTAAAAATCGGGTCATATTGTAATCTAAGGGTAAAAAGTTAAAACAGTCTAATGATAAAGAGTTTCAATCCCCTAAAAATCGGGTCATATTGTAATTCTAATGCTAATGATAGTAAGATGTTAAGAGACAGATGGACAGTTTCAATCCCCTAAAAATCGGGTCATATTGTAATTCCTCT
>JAYELQ010000137.1:0-10972 GCA_034717655.1 Campylobacterota bacterium | reverse complement strand
AAATAAAATAAGAGGAAAATATGAAAGAAAATAAAAAATTATTGATATTTGATTTTGATGGAACTTTAATAGATAGTGTTCCTGATTTAGCAAATAGTGTTAATTATACTCTAAATGAGTTAAATATAAAAACTTATAAAGAAGATATTATAAGACAATGGGTTGGTAATGGAGCATCTACACTTATAAAAAGAGCTTTAAGTGGAAGTGTTGATATATCTTTAGAATTAGATGAAGATTTATATAATAAAGGTTTAAAGATATTTCTAGAATATTATTCAAATCACTTATGTGATAATACTGTTATGTATGATAATGTAAAAGAGACTTTAACAACTTTAAAAAACCAAGGATATATTTTAACTATTGTTACAAATAAACCTTATGATTTTATAAAACCTATATTAGATAAACTAGATATTGAAAAATTATTCTCTTATTATATAGGGGCTGATAGTTTAAGTGTAAAAAAACCAAATCCGGAACCACTATTGCATATATGTAATAAATTTAATATATCTGTAGATAGTTCAGTTATGATAGGTGATTCAAAAAATGATATATTAGCTGCAAATTCTGCTAATATGGAATCTATAGGGGTAACTTATGGATATAATTATGATGAAAGTATAGATAAATATAAACCTTCATTAATAATAGATGATTTTAAAAAAATACTTTTAAATTTGTAGGAGAATGT
Source organism: Campylobacterota bacterium (assembly GCA_034717655.1). Classification (GTDB taxonomy): domain Bacteria; phylum Campylobacterota; class Campylobacteria; order Campylobacterales; family Arcobacteraceae; genus JAIOSF01. Next base: position 10,272 of record JAYELQ010000137.1, on the reverse strand, counting down.
ATATATGAAAAGTAATGGTAAAATAGCAGTAATTGGTGGAGGGATAGCTGGGGCTACAATATCTTTATATCTTAGTAATTTAGGTTTAGATATAACACTATTTGAAAAAAACAATAGTTTAGTAAGTGGTCCACCTATTTGCCATCTACATGCAGGGGGAAATCTTTATAGAGAGATAGATGATAACTCTTGTGTAACACTTTTAAAAGAGTCTATAGATTTATTAAGAGTATTTCCAAATGCTATAGATTATAGACCAACAATATTAGCAACCCCAAAAACAGATGATATAGACCCTGATAATTTATTTAAAAGATTAGAGTTATTAAAAGTTGAATATCAAAGATTAATAGACAAAGATAAAAATAATAAAGTTTTAGGTGAAGTTAAAGATTATTATAAATCTTATTCAAAAGATGATATTTTAGAATTAAAAAAAAGAGATATATTAAAAAATCCTAAAAATTTTGATGATTGGATGATACCTTTTGCCAAAAATGTAGAATTAGATAAATTTAAATTTCCTATTATAATAGTGCAAGAGTACGGATTAAATATATTTCGTTTAGGGGCTACTACATCTTATATGTTAGAAAATACAAAAACTGCTAATATATCTCTTAATAGTGAAGTTGTAGATATAAAAGAGAATAAAAATAAAGATAGCTATAGTATAGAATATAAAAAAGAAAATTTAACTAAAAAAGAAAGTTTTGATTATGTTATAAATAGTGCTGGATTTAGAACAGGTTCTATTGATGATATGTTAGATATTAAAAGAGATAGTTTAGTTGAGTTTAAATCTGCTTATGTAACAAAATGGGAAGATAATCAAGATATATGGCCTGAAGTTATATTCTTTGGAAAAAGGGGAACTCCAACAGGTATGGGGCAGTTTACACCATATCCAAATGCTCATTTTCAAATACACGGTATGACAGAAGATATAACACTATTTAAAAATGGTTTGGTTAAAAATACACCCCTTAGTTCTCAACCAAAATTAGATAAAAAGTTTATTGATAAAATAGATAAAAGTTGGAGTGTTGAAGATATCAATACAAGAACAACTCGCTCTATTGAACATATACAACAATATATCCCATCATTTCAAAATGTAAGCATCTCGTCAAAGCCATTATATGGTGCTCAACAGATACCGGGGAAAGATTCAGATTTAAGAACAGCTGATGTTACATTTGATGCAAATAGATATGCAAGATGTGAGATTGTAAAAGGTAATTCTGTTTTAAATATGAGTGATTTAATAGTAAAAGAGCTTATTAAATTAAATTATTTAGATAAAGAAGATTATGGGAAAAGAGAGTTTTTATATAATATGAAAATAGATGATGATAAGATTACATCTATAGCTCAAGAGTTAACAAAACAAAGAGATTATCCTATATCTTTAGCTAGAGTGGTGAACTCTAAAAATTTATGTTAAATATTTTAATTACTGGTTGCTCTTGTGGTATAGGGGAGCAAACTGCTATATATTTAAAAGATAAAGGTTATAATATATTTGCAACAAGTAGAGATGAAGAAGATATAAAAAGATTGAAAGAGTTAGGGTTTAATTCTTATTTTCTTGATGTTACAAAAAAAGAAACAATAAAAAATACTTTAGATGAGGTTTTAAAGGAAACTAATAATAAACTTGATGTTGTTTTTAATAATGCTGGTTTTGGACAACCAGGAGCTGTTGAAGATATATCTACAAATAGTCTAAAAGAGCAATTTGAAACAAATGTTTTTGGATTGCACGAAGTGACTATACAAGTTTTAGATATTATGAAAAAGCAAGGGTATGGAAAAATAATACAACATAGTTCTGTTTTAGGTCTTGTTTCATTAAAATTAAGAGGTGCTTATAATGCTAGTAAGTATGCAGTTGAGGGGTTGACAGATACTTTAAGACTAGAGTTAAAAGATACAAATATAGATGTAACACTTCTTAATACAGGACCTGTTATTAGTGATTTTAGAAAAAATGCAAAAGATAAATTAGTTCAAAATATAGATATAGATAATTCAAGATTTAAAGAGAGTTATAAAAAAAGTTTAAATAGTTCTAAAAGTGATGTCCCTTTTACACTTCCATCTATTGAAGTTGCAAAAATAGTGGAAAAAATAATAGTAACAAAAAATGTAAAACCTAGATATTATATAACAAAAGCTACATATCTATTAGGCTTTTTAAAAAGGGTTTTAAGTAGTAGATTATTAGATAAAGTTTTAATAAAAATATAAAGGTGTAATTTATTGAATATTAGATAGTATATATTTATGAAAATTAAAACAATACTTTTATTATTAAGTTTATTTGCATTTATAAATGGGACAGTTTATACTCTTACTAAAATAGGAACAGAGCATAAGGTAGAATTAGTTTTAGAGCAAAATAAGAAAATACTACAAACAAATTATAATATATTATTAGAGTCTCAAAAACATATCTCATATAGTTTATATAAATCTATCTTAAGAAATACAGATGTGGTAAAATTACTTGAAAACTCTTATAATCAAAGTGAAGATATAAAATCTAAAAATAGAGAGAAACTCTATTCTCAAATTAAAGATGAATATAAAGTAAGTAAAACATTAGGAGTTTTACAAGTTCAATTTGTATTTAAAGATAGTGTATCTTTTTTAAGAGTTCATAAACCTAGTAAGTTTGGAGATGATTTAACAGGTGTTAGGGAAGATTTTAGATATACAAATAAAACACAAAAACCTATAAGTAAATTTGTTCAAGGTAGAGTATCTCACGGTTTTAGAAATGTTTTTCCAATATTTAATAAAGAAAATATATATTTAGGTGCTGTTGAGATATCATTTTCTAGTGAGAAATTTCAATGGTATTTAAACAATATTACACAGATACATACACATTTTCTAGTAAATAAAGATATTTTTAAAGCAAAAGTTTGGGAAAGAGATGATAAAAATATAGGGTATAAAGAGAGTTTTGAATCAAAAGAGTATATGATATATACAAATAATATTCCAAATTATAAGAGAATTTTAAATAAAAATAAAGGGAAATTAAAATCTATCAAAAATGAGATAGAAGAGTCTATATCTTTAGGGGAACCATTTAGTAGTTATATAAAATATGAAGATGAAGTAGAAGTTATCTCGTTTTTACCTATTTCTGATTTATCTAATAATACTATTGCTTGGCTTGTTTCTTATAATAAAAGTGAGATAATAAAAGAAGCATTATTAAATCAATTTGTTTTTAGAATAATAACTCTTTTTATATCTATTTTAATAATATTTTTTTTAGTTAAAGAGATATTATCTAAAGAAGAGTTAGATAAGCAAAAAGTATTAGTATATGATATTTTAAACAATACAGATGATATTATGATAGTTACAGATTTTAAAGATATTAAATACTCAAATTATAAATTTAGAGATTTGATAGATATACATAGCTCTACTAAGTTTAATAAATTATATGACCATAGTTTTATAAATCTATTTTTAACTATGAAAGGGTATCTTAATAAAGAGTTACTAAAAAATAATGAAAGTTTTTTATCTCTTTTTGAAAGAACACAAAAAAGAGATAGAGTTGTGGCTATATTAGATAAACATATAGAGATAAAAGCATTTAATATAAATATATCAAAATCACAAAATGATGGGGATTATATACTTCTATTATCTGATATTACAAAATTAAAAGAGTATCAAGTAAAAACAGAACAAAAAGCTTATATAGATGGTTTGACTCAAGTATATAATAGAAATAAGTTTGATGAACTATTAACTACTGAACTAAAAAATAGTAAAAGGTATAAAAACTCTTTATCTATTGCTATTATAGATATAGATAAATTTAAGAATTTTAATGATAAATATGGTCATTTAATAGGTGATGAGGTGTTAGTGAAAATGGCACAAACAGTAGATAGAAGTATAAGAGAAACAGATGTTTTTGCTAGGTGGGGTGGAGAAGAGTTTGTTATACTTTTTAGAAATACCAAAATAAAAGATGCCCTTACAGCTTCTAATAATATTAGAAAAAAAATAGAAAATAATAAGCATACTATTGCAGGTAAAATAACAGCTAGTTTTGGATTAACACAATATATAGAAGATGATAGTATTGAAACTATACTTAAAAGATGTGATGATGCACTTTATAGAGCAAAAGAAAATGGAAGAAATAGAGTTGAAGTATTTTAATTATATCAAAAATTAAGAATAATTAGATATAAGATTTTATATAATAATAAAAAATGATAAAAAACATTAAGGAATATAAATGAATTTTGAACAAACAGATAAAAAATATGTATTAAATACTTATGCTAGAAATTATGTGAATTTCATCAAAGGTGAAAATGCTACTCTTTATAGTGAAGATAAAAAAGATTATGTAGATTTTACAAGTGGTATAGGTGTAGTATCTTGTGGACACGGAAATAAAAGAATTTCAGATGTTATTGGAATTCAGGCTCAAAATATGCTTCATATATCAAATTTATATCTAATAGAACCACAAGCAAAATTAGCCCAAAAAATAGCACAGTTAAGTGGATATGATGTAGCTATGTTTTTTGGTAATAGTGGAGCTGAAGCAAATGAAGGTGCTATTAAGATAGCTAGAAAATATGGTGAAACAAAATTTAATAATAAAAAATACAAAGTTATCACATTAGAACACTCTTTTCACGGTAGAACTATAACTACTGTAAAAGCTACAGGGCAAGACTCTATGCATACACCAAACTTTTCACCATATCCTGATGGATTTTCTTATAATAAATCTATAAATGAGATATATAACTCTATAGATGATGAAACTGTAGCTGTTATGATAGAGTTAGTTCAAGGTGAGGGTGGTGTTCAACCTTTTGAAAAAGAGGAGATACAAAAACTAGCTAAGTTTTTAAAAGAGAACGATATTTTACTTATAGTAGATGAGGTTCAAACAGGTGGATATAGAACAGGTGAATTTTTAGCATCAAATCTATATGATATAAAACCAGATATTATAACTATGGCAAAAGGTATAGGTGGGGGTGTTCCTATAGGTGTTGTTATGACAACTTTAAAAGATATCTTTTCTCCAGGTGACCACGGTAGTACATTTGGTGGTAATTACCTTGTTACATCAACAGCATTAGAGGTTTGTAATATATTAGATGAACTTAAAAATAGTGGTAAACTAGATGAAACTATTTTATATTTTGAAACTAAATTAAAAGAATTTTATGAGAGAAATAAAGATATATTTACAAGTGTAGTTGGATTGGGGCTTATGAGAGGTCTTAGAGTTCTAAATAGTGATATACTTAGCTCTATTATATCAAATGGTTTTGATAATGGTGTTATGGTTCTAAAAGCTGGAAAAAATACACTTAGATTTTTACCACCATTGACTATATCAAAAGATGAGATAGATGAAGGTTTTAAAAGACTTGATAAAACAATAGATGGAATAAAATAATATATTATGTTTGATAAAGAGAGCTATTTTATAAATCAATTTATAAAAAGTAAATATATAGGTGATGATGGTGCTGTAGTTGGAGATTTAGTTTATAGTATGGATGCTTTTTTTGAAGATGTCCATTTCAAACGAGATTGGATGAGTTTAAAAAAGATAGCACAGAAATCTATGCTTATAAATATAAGTGATGCTATTGTTATGAATGCAAAACCAAAATATGCTCTTTTAACTGTAGCTATACCATCTAACTTCACTAAAAAAGAGTTAGATGAGTTGGCTAGTGGTTTTAAAAAAGTGGCAAAAGAGTATAATATAGAGATAATAGGTGGAGATACAATATCAAATACTAAATTAGATATCTCTATTACTATAATCTCAGAAACTAAAAACCCTATATATCGTACAGGTACAAAAAAAGGTGATATTATTTGTTATACGGGTGAATTAGGAACTGTAAAACAAGATTTAGATAAATTATTATCTAATAAAAAAATAGATAAAAAATCAAAATTTATAAAACCTATATTAAAACCAAAATTCTTTTATGAAATTTCATCTTATATAAATAGTTCTATGGATATATCTGATGGTTTATTTTTTGAATTAGGGAGATTATCAAAAATAAATAAAATTGGATTTGATTTTTATGACGATATATCAAAAGATGTAGGTTGTAGTGGTGAAGAGTATGAGATACTATTTAGTTTTTATCCTAAGTATAAGAAAAAAATAGATAAAATAGCAAAAAAACATAATATAAAATTAAATTTTGTAGGGGAAGCTATAAAAGGTGAGTTTATATGTGATTGTAAAAGTCACCATTTTAAATAATATATATTATAGGAGTATCTAAAAATGACTTTTGAATATTTAAAAAATCTAAAAACTAATAATCAAACTTTAAAAATATTAAATAGTGAAAATTTTTCTATGGTTATCTCTTTTTTTTATATCATATTTATTGAACAAAAGAATATAACTTTAAAACATAGTATAATAGTAGATTTTTTAGATGATTATCTATATAATTTAAATGAAACTTATGATAATATTTTTCCTAAAAGTTCAATATCATATTTAAATGATTTTTGTAGTGATAAATATGGTTATTTAAGAAAGTATCACGGAAGTGATGATGAAGCTTATTATGAACTTACACCATATACTCAAAAAGCATTAGAGTTTTTACAAGATTTAGAAAAAAAAGAGTTTGTAGGAACTAGAACAAAATTTAATGTTATTTTAGAACTATTAGAAGATTTGGAATTTGAAACTAATTATAATGATGAACAAAGAATAAAAAGTTTAGAAGAAGAGAAAAAAGAGTTAGATAGAAAGATTAAAGATATAAAAGAGAAAAAAGATATAAGATTTGATAACAGTAGAATTAAAGAGCATTTTATGCTACTTGAAGAGACTGCTAGAAAACTAAAATATGATTTTACTCAAATTGAATATAATTTTAGAAATCTTAATGATATAGCAATGGAGCAAATAGCTACAAGAGATGATGGAAAAGGTGATGTATTAGAATCTATTTTTGATATAGAAGATAATATAAGAGAACAAAATCAAGGAAAAAGTTTTTTTGCTTTTTGGAAACTTTTAACAGATGCTAAAAAAAGTGAAAAACTATCTTCTATGTTAGATAATTTATATGAAAATGAAACAATAAAAGAGTTTGATAAAAATGAAAAACTAAAAAGTCTAAAATATGAACTTTTACAAAGTGGACAAAAAGTATCAAATGTATCATATAAACTTATTGAACAACTAAGAAGATATCTTGATGATAGAGTTTGGATAGAAAATAAAAGGATATTAGAACTTTGTAAATCTATAGAAAAAACAGCTTTAACTATAAAAAGAGATATACCTAAAACAAATAGTTTTTTTGAAATTAAAGGGGAGAAAAGTTCTATAAAATCAGTATTTGAAAACTCTTTATATGAGATAAAAGAGAATAAAGATTTTATAACTACAATAGAAGAGAAACATATTGATATTAATTTAGATAGTTTTTATCATCAATTTTTTATAGATGAATCTATATTAAAAGAGAATATAAAACAATTACTTTTATATAAACCACAATGTTCTTTAGATGATATAAATAAAGAGTTTGGTATAAAAAAAGGTATAGCTGAACTTATTGGTTATCTTAGTATCGCAAAAAACTCTCCAAATGCTATAGTTGATGAAAAATTTAAAATAAAATTAGAAATCAAAGATTTTGATGGAGATATTAAAATTGTGTCGTTACCAAAAATTGTATTTGTTAAATAAAAATAAAGGGATTAATTGAAAATGAATCAAAATGCAAAAATAGCCATAGTATTATTATTAAAAGGAATTTTTTATAAAAGAGATAATGAAAAAGCATTTTTTGAGTTAATAGAGAATAGTTATAACTCTATTGTAGAGTATTTTCAAACTATCGGTTTGGAAGTTTTTATACACGAAGATGATGGTTATGCTTATTTACAAAATATATCTTATGAAGATGAAAAAAAGAGTTTACCTAAGCTTATAGCAAATAGAACATTAAACTATAAAGTATCACTTTTATCTGTCTTACTTAGAGAAAAGATTGCACAATTTGAATCTCAATCAAATGATGAAAGAGCAATTATATCAAAAGAGGATATACACTCTATGCTTTTAATGTTTTTAGATATAAAGTTTAATGAGATAAAAATTAAAAAAGAGATTGATTCTACTATAAAAAAGGTTGAAGAGTTAGGATTTTTAAAAAAATTAAAAACAGATGATGAAAATTATGAAATTAAAAATTCTATCAAAGCTTTTGTTGATGCAAGATGGTTAGATGAGTTTGATAAAAAATTAAAAGAGTATAAAGAGACAAAACAATGGATTTAAGATTTAACTTTAGCGGTGATGATGATAGTAAATTAGGTGGATTTAGATTATCTTTTTTTGAAGCTTATAATTGGGGTACTTATAATAATTGTATAGTAAAATTAGATTTAAATTGTAATAATGCTTTACTTACAGGTGATATTGGTTCTGGTAAATCAACATTAGTTGATGCTCTTACAACACTTATAGTTCCACATCAAAAAATCATATATAATAAAGCAGCAGGTGCGAATACAAAAGAGAGAACCTTATCTTCTTATATTTTAGGGGAGTATAAGTCTAGTCAAGATGAAAAGTTTGGTAACTCTAAAGCTATTGCATTAAGAGATAATAGTAATTATAGTGTACTTTTAGCAAAGTTCAAAAATAAAGGTTTTGAAGAGACTCTTACTATTGCTCAATTTTTTTATATCAATAATAATCAGGTAAATAAATTTTTTATTGTTTCACAAGGGGAGTTATCTATAAAAAAAGATTTTTTAAAAGTTGAAACTATAAAAGGGTTAAAAAAACAATTAAGAGATACACCACATACTAAAGTTTTTGATATATTTAAAGATTATTCAAAAGAGTTTAGACGAGTTATGGGGATAAAGAATGACCAAGCATTAAATCTTTTTTATCAAACAGTATCTTTGAAATCTATTGGTAATTTAACAGAGTTTATACGGTTGCATATGTTAGAGAGTAATGATATAGACAATCATATAGACAAATTATGTATTAGTTTTGCTGATTTAAATCATACACACGAACTTATAAAAAAAGCAAAACATCAAATAGAACTACTTGAACCAATAAATAAAGATAGTAAAAAATATAAAAAATTTGAAACTACAATAGAAAACTTAAATAACATTAGTGATGGATTAAATATATATTTTTCAAAATATCAAAAAGAGTTATTTGAGATAAAGATAAAAGAGTTAAATATAGAACTTATTAAAAATAATTCATCTAAAGAGGAATTAAATGAGGAAATTAAAACATTAAATGAACAAATTACTAATCAAAGAATAGAGTTAAAAAGTAACGGTGGAGATAGAATAAATCAAATAGAAAATGAGATTAAAAATTATACAACTTCTTTACAAAAAGCAAAAAAAGAGAATGAAAGTTTCAATAAAATAATTAAAAATTTAGGTTATAGTGCAATATCAAATGAACATAGCTTTTTACATACTAGAGATAAAATAGATAATGAGTATAATTTAATAGATGAAAATATAACAAAACTTGAGAACGAGATAATGTTAGATAATAATTCAATACAAAATTATAAAAGTGAAAAGAGTGAGATTGATATAGAGATAATATATCTTAAAAATCATCCATCAAATATTCCCCATAAAATATCAAAGATTAGAGATGGTATGGCAGATAGTTTAGGTATTAAAATGGAAGATTTGCCTTTTGTAGGTGAACTTATAAAAATTTGTGATGAACAATGGTGTGGGGCTATTGAGAGAGTATTACATAGTTTTGCATTATCTTTAATAGTTGATATTTCGTTGTATGATGAAGTTAGTAGTTATATAGAGAATACGAATTTAAAAGGTAAACTTGTATATTTAAAAGTAAATTCAAATCAAAAAAATGATGATTTTATAAATAATATTCCAAACTCACTTTTAGAAAAATTAGAATTAAAAATTGATTCACCATATTATAAGTGGTTAAATAATAATTTAAATGAGAAATTTAATATCTCTTGTGTAGATAATATGTTGGATTTTAGACGATTTAAAAAAGCATTAACTATAAATGGACAATATAAATCAAATCTTATTAGACACGAAAAAGATGATAGATTTAATATAAATGATAGTTCAAGATGGATTTTGGGATGGAACAATCTAATAAAACTTGAAAAATTTAAACTTAATTTAAAAAGTTTAGAAGAAAAAATTGAATATTTA
>JAYELQ010000136.1:0-2202 GCA_034717655.1 Campylobacterota bacterium | reverse complement strand
GGTAAGGTCAAAAGTAAAAGATATGCAAAAAGATGGTGTTGAGTTTAGCTCTTGTGTAGTATGCGCAGAAGATTACAATGCAGTAGAAGAATTAGAAAATATAGATATAAAATGCAACCATACAGGTGAGCTTTTAAATGAAGCTTTACAAAATGACAAAATATGGTCAACTTTAACAGTATAATTTTAAAATGATAAAAATAGATATAAACAAAAAACTCCACGGTTCAAGTGGAGATATGAATTTAGATATAAGTCTTGATATTAAAAGTGGTGATTTTGTAGCTCTTGCAGGTCAAAGTGGAAGTGGTAAAACTACACTTCTAAGGATATTAGCAGGGCTTGAAGAGGCAAAAGGTTCTATAAGTATAGATGATGATATTTGGTTAGGTGAAAAATATGTTTTATCACCACAAAAAAGAAAGATTGGTTTTGTATTTCAAGATTATGCACTTTTCCCAAATATGACAGTGGAAGAAAATCTTTATTTTGTAGAAAAAGATAAAGAGTTAGCAAATCATCTTTTAAACCTTACAGAGTTATCTAAACTAAAAGATAGATTACCAAATAGTTTAAGTGGTGGACAAAAACAAAGAGTTAGTCTTTGTAGGGCTATGATGAATAAACCAAAACTATTACTTATGGATGAGCCATTATCAGCTCTTGACCCTTATATGAGAACAAAACTACAAAATGAGATACTAACACTTCATAAAGAGTTTGGTACTACTACTATTATGGTAAGTCACGACCCAAGTGAGATATATAGATTGGCTTCAAGAGTTGTAGTTTTAGACCAAGGGAAGATTATAAATGATGGTACACCAAAAGATGTACTTCTAAAAACAAACGGTAGTGCTAAATTCTCTTTTGAGGGGGAGCTACTTGATATAATCAAAGTTGATATTATCAATATAGCTATAATATCTATAGGTCAACAATTAGTAGAGGTTGTTGTAAGTAATGATGAGGTAAAAAATTTAGAAATAGGGGAAGTTGTAAATATAAGCACAAAAGCTTTTACTCCAAATATTTATAAAATAGATAAGTAGAAAATCTCCATAAATAATATGGAGATTTATGATTAATTATTACTTAACCATTTTTGTTGAATTTTTTCGTGAAAACTTTTATTGATACCTTGTGGTTCTCTTAAATTTAATAAAATTTGGTTTACATTTTCAACTAAAGGTGAATTATCAGGAAATGCTATACCATAATTTTGAGGATTAAATTTAAATGGTAATACAAGTAATGCTTTTTTCTTCTCTTTTTTATTTATCTCATTAGATATGTAAACCAATCTAGGTCCATCGTGAACTAAAGCATCTACTTTACCTTCTCTTACAAGAGCTATACCATCATCTAAGTTTTTTACAGGAACTACTTTTGCACCAAGTTTTTCAAGATATTTTTTTGGTGCATCTGTTTCTACAGCTGCTACATATTTACCAATTAAATCTTTTTCATTTTTGATATTACCACCAACTGTTTTAGCAGTTAAAGCAGCTGTTACTGTAGCTGTTAACATACTAAATCCTATAAGACCAACTATGTGCCAACTCAAATCTAAAGTTCTTGCTAAACCTTTATTTTTTGGAGCTTCCCAAGTAACAAGCATAGTAATAGCCCACCAAAAAGCATCATAAATACCAAAAAAGTAATTTGATGAGAAAACTCTTTTCTTTTCATCTTCTATTCTATCTACAAACCATCTAATATTTATAGTTAAAAATAGAAATAGAAGAAAGTATAATAAACCATTTAGAGTAAAAAGCTTTTTAATCTCTTTTAAAAATGTATCAAATGTACTAGGGGTTGCAAAATCTGTTGATACTAAAGCTTGAAGCCCTAACTCATACATAGAGTGTGAAAAATCTATATATTTTTCTCTATCTGAATTGATTGTAATAGCTGCAATACCTGCATCAATTTCACCTTTTTTTGTAGCTTCAATAATCTCTTTTGTATTGTTGTAATATATCCACTTTGTTTCTTTATCAAGATTTTTTGAAATCTCATTCCATAAATCTATACTAAATCCAACAGGTTGTTTTGAATGATTATTATCAAACATAACCCAAGGTTCAGATTTCTTTATACCAACTTTTAGTTCATCACTATTAGCAAACAAACTAATAAAACTAAAACATAACATCATAAATAACTTAATCACTTTAGATAACCTCTCTTATATATTTT
>JAYELQ010000135.1:0-2213 GCA_034717655.1 Campylobacterota bacterium | reverse complement strand
TATCCAAAAGTTAAATCTTTATTTAACCATTAATAAAATTCTATTTAACATCATATTTTATACTATATGTATCTCCGTAATTAGGTACATTATTCTATTTAAATATAATCTAACTAACAAAAACTTTCTTGCTCAATATCTTTAAAATTAATATCATTTTTATACTCTTTTATAGCTTTTACAAGTTTTTAGGATTTATATTATTTATACTTACTATATTAATGTAAGATAGATATGAAATATATCACTACTATATTGATTAGATTTCATTAATATAGTATAATAATGAAATTATAATATTAAAAAGGATTCAGATGACTGGAAGAACAAAAGAAATAGAAATATTAAATGATGTGTGTATGCAAGATAAAAGTAAATTAATTGCAGTTTACGGAAGACGGCGTATAGGGAAAACTTACCTTATAAACCATATGTTTACAGAACATAAAAAAGATTATCTATTTTTTAGATTTACAGGTTCCTATATGCTTGATAGTAATACTCAAAAAGACAACTTTATAGAAGCTATATATGATTGGTTTAAAGTTGACCCAACAAAAGAGATAAAAAATTGGATGGATAGTTTTAACTTTCTAAAAAGGGTGATACAAAATAATGCTAATAAGGTTCAAAAGTGTGTAATCTTTTTAGATGAAGTACCATGGATAGATACCAAAAATACAGGTGGCTTTTTAGGAGCATTAGGATACTTTTGGAATGAATTTGCACTAAATAATAAAAATATCATTTTAATAATTTGTGGTTCGAACTCATCTTGGATAAAGAATAAAATATTTGAAGATACTAAAGGTCCTCTATATCAAAGACTCAATTTAAAAATACATTTAAAACCATTTGATTTAAAAGAGACAAAAGAGTATTTAATAAAAAAGAGAAATTTTATAATTGATGATAAAACTATTGCTGAAACTTATATGGTATTTGGAGGTGTTGCAAAATATTTAAGTTTACTAGACAACACAAAAACTATTGCTCAAAATATTGATGAACTTATATTTAATGTTGATGGTCATCTAAATAAAGAGTATAGAGATGTATTAAAATCACTTTTTGATTCAAAATCTAGTTTTTATTCAAGTATCATAAATAGCTTAAGTCAAAAACAAAGTGGACTAACACAAGCTGAACTTACAAAATCTCTTAATGAAAAAAGTGGAGCTAAAATAAAATATGCACTAGAGGAGCTTAGTGAAGCTGGATTTATAAAAGCATTAAGTAAACTAAATTCTAAGATAAATGCTAAGTATATAGTAAGTGACCCCTTTACATTATTTTATAATAGATGGCTAAAAAAATTTAGTAAAAATGAACTTATATCTTTGCAAAAACCATATTTTAGTACAGTTATGAATACTCAAGGTTATACCATATGGAGTGGTTTTGCATTTGAAATATTAGCCATAATAAATATAGATTTATATCTAAAAACTAGAATGACAAAAGGACTTGCAAAAAGTTATGGATATTGGAGTCATACAGGTGATGCAGAGAATAAAGGTACTCAAATAGATTTTATAGTTGAGTATGAAAATAATGTATATGATATAGTAGAATGTAAATTTTATAATAAAAAATTTTCTTTTACAAAAGAGTACAAAGAAAATATAATTAATAAAGTAGAGCTATTTAAAAAGTATGCACTAAAAGGTAAGTATGATATAAAATTGATCATGTTAAGTTCATATGGATGTGAAATTAATAGCCATTATAATTCTCTAAATATCACACAGGATATTACACTTAATGATATAATTGATGTATAACAAACAAAGGAAACTATGAAATAATCACCACTAACTAAATTAGAAAATAATATCATATCTAGCATAATATTACAACTAAAATATAAAGACTTTCTATATTTTAGTTATAATAAATTCAAAGAATTAGACAAAAGATTTCGTTTCATAATGTTCAATTAAACGACCATTATTTTCAAGAATAGTTAGATGTTATTTAAGAACTAATTCTTCTAGTTTTGAAGATTTGTTGCTTTTAAAATTACTATATATAGCTCTTTTAATTTACAAAATAAATTGATTATTTACTCTATTTATTGTTTGATTTTTAGTTCGATTATTTCTATTTTAGTTTATTTTAGAATAAGTATGTTACTTAAACATATAATATTCTATCTTTAATTATTCTTTTTTTATACTAAAATATCTTTAAAAATTTCATTTAAATTAACT
>JAYELQ010000134.1:0-2237 GCA_034717655.1 Campylobacterota bacterium | reverse complement strand
ACTACTTCTATATCAAATATATCTTTTAATCCATTTGCTATAGATAATGCCATATTACCATTTCCTATAAATGTTATTGTTTCTTTCATTTTATCACCTTAGTTTTTATTAATATTTTAATTCTTTTAGTACTTCAATTGTTAACTCTTTTGATGAATAAATTCCATCTATATCTTTTAAATATTGATAGGAGTTATATACTTCATCAGCAACAAATAAAAACACATTATGATTTCTAATCGCTTTAACTTTTTCTTCTGTTAAATCAATTCCCAAAGTAATTTCTATCATCACATCAATTTTACTCATTTGACTAGTTTTAATAAATTGTTTATATCTTTCTCTTAAAGTTCTTTTTGCACCTATGCCATAAGTTTTGTTTTCTAATTCAAAGAAAAAATCAAATTCAGTTGAACTATCATCTTTATCATGAGTTCTATCATCTAAATTATTATTTTCTTTATTAATACCTATATTAGTTAAAACAGAGAAAATTCTATCTTCATAATTTGAACCACTATCACTTATAATGGACTGGTTAATACTTTCACTAAACATTAACATAAATATTTGATTTGGCTCAACACCTTTACTTTTTAATTCTATAGCAAAATTTGATAAATTTTTAATAAAATTTTCTGCTTCTTTTGAGATAAAATTAGTTTCTTTGTTATCTAACTTATCAAAAAATATTAATGATAATAAAGCACCATTTACTCTTGTTGAGTATGGACTGTAAATTGTGACTTTATCATATTCTAAAGATAAAGGGTCTAAGTCTTCAAGCTTTGAAATATCTAATAAATCTTTTAATTTTGCTTCTTGTAAAAGTAAATCTTTAATCATATAAAGTTTTAAACTAAAAATAAATAATTTTAAATCAATTTCTGTATTAATTTCATAAATTACTTCAAATATTAATTTTTGTTTTGGTGAATTTGTTTTAATTTTATTTTCAATATATTTTATTACTTTTGAAGTAATTATTTTAAAATTAATTTTTGGATTTAATACACAAATTTTTAGAATTTCACTTGATTGACCATCTGTTAATTTAGTTTTAACTAAATATTTTAAGAAGAAATAAAATTTTAAATTTATATCAAATTTTTCTTTACTAATTTCTAATTTTTCTATTTTCATCTGTTTATTTCTTTAAAAATATTTTTTGCTAATTCTTCAATAACTGGAATAGCTACACTATTACCAAACTGCTTATAAGCTTGTGTATCACTTACAACAATTTTAAAATCATTAGGAAAACCTTGTAATCTTCCAGCTTCTCGTGGTGATAGTTTTCTAGGATTTTTATTTTTTTGTTCTATTAAAACTTCTGAACCATCTTTGTAATATCTAGCACTTAATGTACTTGTATATTCTGAATTTTCATTAAATATTGAATATCCAAAACCATTACCTTTTGCTTTGTGTTCTAATTTTCTTCTTTGATGTCCTGCCCATAATTTATCTGATATTGTATATTTTTCATCAACTTTATCATCTAAAATATCTCCAACTTTAACTTCTTTATTTATTGCTTTTGGAAATTTAAAATTTATATCGTTATCTAAAAATGCAATAATATAAATTCTTTCTCTATTTTGTGGTACTCCAAAATATTTAGCATTTAATACTTCTGAAAATACTTTATATCCTAACTCTTCTAAAGTTTCTTTTACTACTTTAAAGGTATTACCTTTATCATGGTTTTTAAAACCTTTTACATTTTCTAAAAAGACTACTTTTGGTTTATGGTATTCTACTATTCTTGCTATATCAAAAAATAAAGTTCCCCTTGTATCATCAAATCCTTTTTTTAATCCTGCATTAGAAAAAGGTTGACAAGGAAAACCACCAAGTAAAATATCAAACTCTGATATTTCATCAGGAGCAATTTTTGTAATATCTCCGTGTGGTATTTCCCCAAAATTTGCATTATATGTTATTTGTGCATATTTATCAATCTCTGATGAAAATACAAAACTAGCATTTGATTTAAAAGTATTTCCAAATCCTAATCTTATTCCACCAACTCCTGCAAATAAATCAATAATTTTATATTTGGTATTTTGTTTAAATGATTTTGTCAAAATAAGTTCCTTTTCTGATTTATTTTAATTCTTTTTAAAATAGCTATTGATACCTTTTGCAATACCTTTTGCTATTAGTTTTTGATACTTTCTAGTATATATCCTTTTACCCTCTACAGGGTGAGAGATATATCCAACTTCTATAAG
>JAYELQ010000133.1:0-11266 GCA_034717655.1 Campylobacterota bacterium | reverse complement strand
TTCGAGGCTATGGCTCCCATCTGGTGGGACAAAAACGGTGTCCAAAAGGCACTGCACGATATCAATGTCCTGCGGGTTGATTATATCAATAAACATGCCCTTTTAGCCGGAAAAAGAATTATCGATGTGGGATGCGGCGGCGGGATTTTATCCGAAGCCATGGCTGCTCTAGGGGCT
Source organism: Campylobacterota bacterium (assembly GCA_034717655.1). Classification (GTDB taxonomy): domain Bacteria; phylum Campylobacterota; class Campylobacteria; order Campylobacterales; family Arcobacteraceae; genus JAIOSF01. The sequence continues at coordinate 11,089 of JAYELQ010000133.1, read as the reverse complement.
GATGTCACCGGCATCGATGCCGGTGAGGCCCCCCTGGCAGTGGCCGGGCTGCACCTGAAGGAATCCGGTTTGCGGATAGATTACCGGCAGGCGACGGCTGAAGAATTTGCCGCAGCCCATGCGGATAGTTTTGACGTGGTTACCTGTCTCGAGTTGTATTAGAGATAGATGAAGTTAGTAAAATACTATTTATTATTGATTCAGATTATGAAACTGAAAAAAAATTTGGAGGATATAAAAATACATTAAGAGAGATAGATATTATTCAAGATGAATTAAATATCAAAGATATAAGCGATGTTTTTATTGCTTATGATAAAAATTCAAAAAATAAAGAAGGTTATTTAGAATCATTGATTTTATCAACTTTAACATATGAACAAAATGATTGTATTGAAAGTTTTTTAGATAAATGTCCAGAGTTTAAAGGGAGAAATAGTCATAAATCAATTTTTAATCTAATATATAAGAATGCTTATCCAAATAAACCATTTAATTTTGAGCATTCCCATTTTGATGAATTAAAGCAAAAATTAATTAATTTATTTAATAATTAAGTGTTATTTATAATATGATATTGGAGGAAAATAGAATTGGAATTTTCGGAAGTTAATAATAAAATAAGATTAGGTTCAAACTCACAAACAAGAGCTAAAATATTAAAAGATGCAAATATAAATTTTGTACAAAGTGGTGGGAGTTTTGATGAAGACAAAATTGAAACAAAAGAGCCTTATGAGTTTGTAAAAATAGCTTCACAAGGTAAGTTTGATGAGCTTTATGCAAAATATGGAATAGAAGAGATGCCTTTGCTTGTAGCAGATAGTGTTGTAGTATCTCAAGATAGATTACTAAGAAAAGCAAAAACAAAAGATGAAGCTAGAGAGATGTTAAATCTACAAAGTGGAACAGCTACTAGTATAATAACTTGTATGATATTTAAATCAAAATCAACTTATATTTTTGATACATCAAAAAGTACATATTATTTTGATAAATTTGATAAAAATGATATAGAAAAATATTTAGATAGTAATCTTTGGGTAGGTAAAGCTGGGGCTATTATGGTTGAAGGTTTTTGTAAGCCTTATATAAAAAGTTTTGATGGATATGAATCAACTGCTATGGGGCTTTGTGTTGAGAAACTATTGCCGTATATTTAATAATTTAAGTGATTAAATATATGGCAAACTCTAAAGTTTATAAAATAGATATTTTTTAAATTAATTTTTCTAATTCATTATCAATATAAGTAAGCCATTTATTTGCTTCTTTTTCATCATTTAAATTTATTTCTTTTTTACCACTTGTATATGTTTTAATTAATATCCTATAAATATTAAGATGGACACCTTTTGTTTTTTCTGCTCTATAATGAGTATTAGTGCTACTTTCATAATAATAGTGACCACCCATGTCTGGACGACATGATTTATAACCACTGTGATATCTATTAGAAGAATACGCATTCCAACAAATATCATCACAATCTTGTTTTATACCAATAGAATAAGAGATATTCAATTCATCATAAGTCATAATAGAATTAGTATGTTGATAACCTGAATGACTATTATATTCTTGAAGTTTATATTGTTCAATACATTTTTTATTTACATTTAGTTCATATTCTTTTATTTCAGAAGCCCTAATTCTTAAATCTTTTATTTTAAGAATTTTATCTTTACTCTTATTTGCTAAAGGTGTATTAACTGTTATATCTATAGCAACTAATCCTTTATCTTTTTCTTGAGCTTTAAAGTCTACTGTATAATTCTCTTCAATATCCATAGGATTTGATACATTTGAGATATGAAAAAAATAATTCTTCTTATCTTCTCCCTTTATGAAACCAAAACCTTTTTCTGCTTTAAAACTTGTTATTTTACCTTTCAATTTGACCCCTTTTGTTATTTTATAATATTTGGGTATTTAAACTTTTCATCTTCTTCAAAGTCATATCCCAAAAACTGAACCATACCTTTACCTGTTGATTTATCAGATAAATAGTGTGGTTTTTTATTATCATAAATTTTATCTATCTTTTTATGAATTTTTTTTCTTATGTTTTGATAATATTTATTATCTATCTCTTGATTTAGTAAAAAAGTTTGGTCAGGTTGAAAAGATAATATTGTTATTTTACTTTTTCGTATTTTATTTGGATGACTTGGTGTGATTAAAACTGGATACCAAAGCTTACTATTAAAACTAAATTTAAAATCTGCATTATTTAAATCTTTTGTACTATTTTTTTTCCATTCTTTTTTATCAAGATTGTGTAGTTGTATAATTATTTTATACCATATATTATCAAAAGATATTTTTGTATCATCTATATCAAAAATAGCTATAAAAGTATTATATATTCTTTCTTCTTTACTATCTTGTATTTTTAGTTGTTTTGACATCTCTTCTAAATCATTAGCTAAAGTTTTGATAGAATTTAGTTCTAAGTCTTTATATATTCCTGCATACATCATATTCTTTGTAAAAGATAATTTACCATACATACAAGGATAATAACTACTATTAAATGTAGAACTAATCTTATCAAAAATCAATTTATTATTATTCTTTAGTTGTTGAACTTTTTCCATTAAAACTGCTCTAATAGTTTTTTATTCGTTTCCATTAATTCAATATATATTTCAAATGCTATTTTTATCTCTTTTCTAAAACTATCACATTTAGAATAAGTAATATTTTTATCTAATATACTATTGTTTACAAATGAAGCAAAACACATATCGCAATAGTTATAAGCAAAACAACTATTACACTCTTTTTCTATAAAGCCTTGATAATTCTTTAAGTGAAGATTAGCTGTAGTTTTCATACTATTTGTATCTAAATTAGTTATACCCATATTTTCAATTCTTTCACAAAATTGTGTTTCTCCTGTAGCTCTTACATAAGTTCTATTTGAAAATGGAATACATTTAACTTTTCTATCTTTTGCTTTTTCCCCTAGAATTCTATATTTTATTTTTTTGATTAAATCACCATAATATTTATATTCTAAGGGATGTTTTTTTAAACTATTAAATTTAATTAAATTTAGAATATGTTCTTTTGTAAAAATTTTCTTTATATGGTTTGATAATTCCATAGAATTTTGTATCTGATTTGAAAATCTAATATTAATATCTTTTACAAATTTATTTGTAGAGAAAAAGTTATTTAATTCTTTGAACTCTTCTGCACTATTTACTACACAATTTATTTGAATATTCTTTTTATAATATTCTAAGTAATTATAATAGATATATTTTAAATTATTTATGATAGTATCATAAGAACCATTTTTATCTTTATCTTTTCTATATTTATTATGAATATTTTTATCACCATCTAAACTAACAGTTATTAAAAAATTATTATCTTTAAAAAAAATGATTTTCTCTTTTGTTAAATATATACCATTTGTAGTAAATGAAAACTTAACAATATCTCCAAGTATTTTTTTAGCATAATTAACAATATCTTTTATAAAGTCATATCTTATAAGTGGTTCTCCCCCATAAAATACAATATAAGCTTCTTTATTATTTATTCTTGTTTTATAATTATCTATGGCTTTATAAACAATATCTTTACTCATATTAAAACTATTATGTTTTCTTTCATTTTGATAATCTTCATCAAATATACAATAAGTACATCTAAGGTTACATTGCTCTGTTATTTCTAATACCAATGTTTTTGCATTATTTACAATATCTTTTTCGTAATTAGTTGGTATTAAACTTTGATGAGTTTTAAATTCATCTAAATCATCTATAGATATTTGAGTTAATTCTTCTTGATTATCTAGCTGATAGATTTCATTGCTGAAACCATCAATTAGATAATATTTATTTTGATTTGATATTATTTTTATAATATTCATTTTAATTTTGAGCACCACAATCCATACATTGTCCAAATTTATCTAATGTACCATGGCAAAACCAACATCTAGGTTTATTCATAATAGTAAATTGATATTTTTTTAAATCTTTCATTAAAATGCCTTGATATCATTACTTAAACCATTAGTTCTAATGTTAAAAGTTTCTCTATATTCTATATGGTGTAAGTCATTAAAAATCTTAGCAAATGATATTGCGTGATTAAAAGTAAATTCTCCATATACTATATCGTTCTTAGCATTTGACCACTCATTTATATTTCTTCCATTACAGTCAGTAGTAATATTGATAAACTTATTTGTTTTATTTATATAAACATAAAATTTTTCATCATTATATTCATCTATTAAACTTTTTGTTAACTTGTAAATATTTTCTATTTTTTCATTTGCATTCATTTTAGTTTTCTCCAATATATTTAATATTTAAATTTTACTATCTTCCATATCCGCTTTGTAGACTACATGCCATTTCAATTGTTCCTGAAACTGGTTTCATAACTTTTTTTAAAGTATATTTTTTCATATTTTAGATTCCTCCTTTTTTAAGATATTTCAATTATATATATATATATATTAAATTTTACTTAAACAAATTTAATCTTATGAAATATATATTTTATAAAATATTCAAACCCTTTAAATAAAGGATTTATTTTTATTATACTTGCTAAAAAGAGTATTTGATATAATATAAAGCCCTTTACTAAGGTATTTATGAAATAACCCAATATTTAACTAATTGTAAAATTCAATATTCTTTTCTTATTTAGTTTTTCTATATAATATATATGTTATTATATATCTATTACTATTTACACTTATTTCGATGTGTAAATTAAATATTAAATTAGATAGGGATAATGTATTGATACAACTTATAAATATATCAAAAAACTTTGGGACACAAGAGCTATTTTCTAATCTTGACTTTAGAATGAATAGTAAAGATAGAGTAGGGTTAGTAGGTAGAAATGGAAGTGGTAAATCAACACTTTTTAAACTAATTTTAGATGAAGAGCATTATGATAGTGGGGAGATTTTAATTCCAAAAAATTATAAAATTGGAGCATTAAAACAACATCTTGAATTTATTGAAAAAAATATAGTAGATGAGGTTGCTTTATCTTTGGCTGAAGATGATAAATTTAGTATTTATAAAGTTGAAAAGATTTTATTTGGATTAGGGTTTTCAAAAGATGATTTAGAGAAAACTCCAAGCTCTTTTTCAGGTGGATATCAAATAAGGTTAAATTTAGCAAAACTACTTATAGCACAACCAAATCTATTACTCCTTGATGAGCCTACAAATTATCTTGATATATTATCTTTAAGATGGTTAAAACAGTTTTTAAAAACATTTGATGGGGAAGTTTTACTTATTACCCACGATAGAGATTTTATGGATAGTGTAGTTACTCACACTATGGGTATAAATAGAAAACAACTGAAAATAATAAAAGGTGATACAAGAAAGTTTTATAATCAACTACAAGAAGATGATAAACTTTATGAGAAAGAGAAAGAGTCTCAAGATAAAAAAGTAAAAGAGCTAGAGGAGTTTATAGCAAGAAATAAAGCAAGAGCTTCAACAGCTGCTTTAGCTCAATCAAAAGTGAAACAGCTTGATAAGATGGAGTTATTATCAGATTTAGTAGATGATGCAACTTTAGATTTTGATTTTAATTTTAAACAAACACCTGCTAAATTTCTTTTAGATGTTAAAAATTTATCTTTTGGATATGATAAAGATAATATACTTTTTAATGATATCTCTTTTAGTTTAAAAAAAGGTGAAACTGTAGGTATTATAGGAAAAAATGGGAAAGGTAAATCAACTTTATTAAATACAATAGCAGGGGAATTAAAACAATTAGATGGTATAGTAGAGTTTAATAAATCAACTATATTTGGACATTTTGGTCAAACAAATATATCACACCTTAATCCAAAAAATAATATTATGGATGAGATATATTTAGGAAATTCAAAGTTGCCTGAATCAACTGTTAGAAATATATGTGGTTCTATGATGTTTACAGGGGATAGTGCTACAAAACAGATATCACTTCTAAGTGGTGGTGAGAAAAGCAGAGTTATGTTAGGGCAAATTATAGCAAAACCTGTTAATTTATTATTTTTAGATGAGCCTACAAATCATCTTGATATGCACTCAATTGATGCTCTTACAAAAGCTATTAAAAATTTTGAAGGTTCTGCTATTATTGTAACACATAGTGAAAAACTTTTAAGAGATGTTTGTGATAGACTAATTGTATTTAATAGTGAAGGTGCTAGATATTTTGATGGAAATTATGATGACTTTTTAGAGAAAATTGGTTGGGAAGATGAGGTTTTAGATAATAAGCCTATTAAAAAAGAGAACTCTAATAGTAAAAAATTAAATAAAAAAGAGAGAACTTTATTAATTCAAGAGAGAAACAAACTAACTTCACCTTTAAAGAAAATTGTTAATAAATTAGAAGATGAGATAATGGAGTTGGAAGATATTATATCTAATGAACAAAAGGAGTTAATAGAAGCTTCAAATAATTTAGATAATAGTAAAGTTATAGAGTTATCATCTAAAATAAGAGAAAAAGAGAATATAGTAGAGAAAAAGTTTGAACTTTTAGAAGAAAATCAATTAAAACTAGATGATATAATAGAAGAGTATGAAGGGAAGATTATATAAATTATGAAAAAATTAAATATTGCAATAAAAAATAAAACAAAGTTAACTCAAGAGTTAGAAAAGTTATATGATATATCATATTATAAAGAGTTAGGTTTTTTTTCTAAAATATTTGAAAAAGAGATTGAACCAGATATATATTTTCATCAAGGTGTATTAAATGAGTACGCATATAAAATGATAGAAAAAAGTGATTTAGTTATTGTAAATGCAAAACAAATAAAAGCTCAAATTATACAAAAATATCCAGAATTACCATTAGGTAAAGTTATTGTATTATATCCATATTATAATGCTAAGTTAGAATATTCAAAAGAGATAAAAACAAAATTTAGAGAGCATTTTGAATTAGAAAAAAATGATAGAGTTATACTTTTTCAAGCAAAAAATCTTAATAAAAGTGGAATAGAACATTTTTTTGAGATATTAGAGAGTTTAAGAAATGAAAATTTTATAGTATTAGTAGAATCAACAGCAAAAGAGATACAAAGATTAAAACCTAAAATAAATAAAAAGGAGTTACCTTTTAAAGTTAGATATTTTGAAGATTATGACCAGATAGATGAGCTTTTTATTTTTGCAGATATTTTTATATTACCTACAGAGTTAAAACTATTTGCTCAAAGTGTTTTAAAGGCTATCTATTTTAAAAATGCTGTATTTATAACTCAAACTAACTATAGTGCAGAGTTTATAGATACTTTTTCCCGTATTACAGATAGTAATGATAGGTCTATCCCTTTTAAAGTAGATGCACTGCTAGCAAATAAAGATGAATTAAAAAAGATTCAAAAAGAGAATCATCAAAAGAGTTTAAATTATAGTTTAGAAAGTAGAGTTGAGAAAGTAGATTCTATTATTAAAAAAATAATCTAAAGTAATTAATATTTAATTACTTTAGTGGAATTTTTATTATAAATTCAGCTCCATTATATTTATTATTATTAAATTCAAATCTATTGTTCATAACAGATATAGTTCCACCCATCCCTTCAACTATAAGTCTATATGTCATATTTAATCCAAGTCCTGTACCTTGAGATTGATGTTTTGTAGTAAAATATGGCTCAAATATTTTATCTATAATATTATTAGGTATCCCTCCACCATTATCTTTAAATACAATCTCTAACTCTTCACCTTTAATTTGAGCTCCAATATAGATATACTTTTCAATATTTTGTTTTGATAGTACATCTTTAGAGTTATTAAATAGATTTATAAAGCATTGATTAAGCTCATTTTGTAAACTAAAAATATTTATATCATCTTCTATTGCAACATCTACTGTAATACAGTGTGTATCTATAGATGATGTAACTAAGTTTAAAAATGAATTTATAGTATTTTTAAGGTTAAAAAACTCTTTTTTACTTTCACCTCTGATAAAATTTCTGAAATCATCTATAGTTTTTGATAAATATTGAGCATTTTTATTAATATCATTGCAGTTTTTTATGAATATATCATCTTCAAGAACATTCATCTCTTTTTGTATAATCATACCACTAGAGATAGATGATATAACAGATAATGGTTGTCTCCATTGATGAGCAATATTTCCTATCATCTCCCCTAAAGCTGCCATTTTTGTTTGTTCAAATAGTATTTTATCTTTTTCTCTATTTTTTGAAACCTCTTTTTGTACTTGAATCTCTAAATTCTCATTTACTATTTTTAATTCCTCTTCACTCTCTTCTAGTTCTCTATTTAGAGTATTAAGGGTATTTGTTTTCTCTTCTACAAGTATATTTAGTCTTTTTTTATCATTTATAACTTTATAAATATATATTGTAGAAAGTAATAAAAATAGTGTAACAGCAAACAACATAAGATAAAAATTGTTTATTTTATTATTTATATATCTAGCATCACTTCTAATAATTAGAATAGATACAACATTATTAGATATAGGATTTTGAACTTTTAGAAAAGTCATAATAGAATTGCTTTTAGTATCAAAAACAGAAAAGTTACCATTCTCCATCCATCTTTCTTTTACAATTTGTTTAGTTTTATTTGATGCATCTATCGATAAATTATTTTTATTAAAAATTTGTAATAATGTATTGATTTTCTTTTCAAAATAAAATTGTTCAAATTGTGATAATTTATAATTACTTTTTTCATCTTTAAATACTTTATTTTTTACAATATCTTTTGATATTAGAAATTTTCCAATGATATTAAAATTCTTAATAAATTCTTTATTCATAGCTAATGTACTAAAAGATATCTCAACACTTCCTATATGTTTATTCTCGTAAAACATAGGAAAAACAAATCTATATCCATTGTATATTCTACCCTCTTCAAAACCATCTATAGGTTTTTTTGTCTCATTTACATACTTTACTGTAGCTCTTATATCTGTTAAATTATCACCATATTTATTTGGTCTATGAAATCTTAAAAAACTTTCGTTATTGGGTAGATGGAAATGGAGCTGTTTAATATTAGATTCTTTTAATAAATTGTATGTATATTCTAGTTCACTATATAGCTTTTCTCTTATTATATTTTGTTTTTCTTTAGAACTACTATAAGCATCTTTAAATATCTCGTTTACTATTTTAGTATCTACTTTTGTTTTATAAATTATAGTAGATATCTTTTTATATTCATTATATAAAAGATTATAATTTTGAGAATACTGCTTTGTCTTTAGTTCTAAATGATATTCTATTTTCTGATTTTTTTCATAATTTAAAACAAAAAATGAGATAGCGGTTACAAGTATAAATGTTATGTAGAAAGAAGTTTTTTTCAATAAATAGACCTTTTTATAGATTAATATATTATATTATATAATAATATTTATAATGTTATCATAAATAAGTGACTAGTATTATAAAATAGCTTTCTAAACTGCCTTTAGCTTTATAGCCAAAGGTAATTTAAGATAAATAAGTTTGATTAAAAATTTGCCCATTCATCATTTGAATTATCTGATACAATTCTTTTAAGAGGTTCTTTTTTTATAGTTTTATATGTTGACTTTACTTCTGGTTGTATAGTTGTTTGAGTATTTTTTATATCCTTAGGTTTTACACTACCTTTTCCTACAAACTCTTTCTCATTTGCATTATTTACTATCTCATGTGCTATAGTTTGAGTTTCTATTGCTATATCTTTTGTATGAGTTGCTACACTTGCATTTTTTTGTGTTTGCTGGTCTAGTTGGGCTACAGCATCATTAATTTGTTCTATTCCACCTTGTTGTTCTTTTGAAGCTAGTTGTACATCATCTATCATATTTAGTGTTTTTGTTATTGATTCATTTAGATGTGTATATCCATCTATCATCTCATCTGCTATTGATTTACCTGCATTTGCTTTGTTTGTAGCATTTGATACAAGTGCTTTTATCTCATTTGCAGCTTCTGCACTTCTACTTGCAAGGTTTCTAACCTCTTGCGCAACAACTGCAAAACCTTTTCCAGCTTCACCTGCTGTTGCTGCTTCTACTGCTGCATTTAAACTTAATATATTTGTTTGAAATGCTATTTGGTCTATTACAGATATAGCGTCACTTATTGCTGTTACTTCACTATTTATATCATCCATTGCAACTGTTGTTTTGTTTGCTAAGTTTTGCCCTGTACTTACAGAACCTTTTACATCATTTCCATAAGAAGACATCTTTATAACTGTTTTAGTATTATTAGCAATATTACTTGTAATTTGCTCTAATGCTGCTGCTGTTTCTTCTAGTGAAGCAGCAGCTTCATTTGATGCTGTATTTAGACTATCTACATTTCCTAATAATATATCAGAACTACTTTGTAGTGTTAATCCATTTTGTTTATTTTCAGTAAGTATTTGAGTAATAGCATTTTGAAGAGAATTGATACCATGTGCTAGTTTATCAAGCACTCCACCCCTTTCATCAGATGGATTAATCTGCATTGTTTTTGTATAGTCATTTTTAGCATAAGTTTCTAAAAGTTCATCAACTTGTAAGAATCTTTCTTGAGTCGATTTAATCATATGATTTAGATTATTTTTAAACTCTTCCAAAGATTGATTTGGTGTTGATCTCTCTATAAGTTGACTATACCAACCATTTGTAACTCTAGCCATAACTACTTTTGCATCTTCGATAAGTAGTTCATCATCTTTTATAGATTTTTCAATATTTTCAATATTCTTATTTATCTCTAGTGCCATTTTACCAAATTCATCATTTGTATTTAGATCTATTAGTTGAGCATTTGTATTCTTTTTATTTAAGAAGTCAAAAAAAGAACCTATTCCATTTTGAACTTTTTTTAATGATTCTCCAATTGAGTTAATAACTACATATGAATAGATTGAAATAAGAATAAAACTAACAATTGATAATAATAATATCGTAGTTAAAATTGTAGAGTTTTCATCAACATATGTAGCTTCAAATAACTTATCTTTTTTATTACTTGCTTTGCTCCATGCTTTTAGTTTCTTTTTAATTGGTCGCCATGAATTTACAACATGTGTTG
>JAYELQ010000132.1:0-2245 GCA_034717655.1 Campylobacterota bacterium | reverse complement strand
GAAACTTTAACGAAGAAACAATACTTTTTTAAATAACATCTTAATAAAAAGATAAAAAATTATACACTATTTAAACTTAAATTATCTATAAGTTATTGTCACTTATAAATTTCTCAAAACCTTTAGTTTCTGCTGTTTTTATATTCTTAAATAAAAAACTATATCTTGATAATTTAGATGATAAATGATTTTTAATTCTCTTTTTATAGCTATCTGATTTATATACATAAAAAAAACTCTTATTAATATCCATAAAATCATCATAACTTATATCACAATGATTTTTAAAATAATAACTAAGTCCTAAAATGGCATCTGTCATTTTTAAATAAACACTTTTATTTTTATCATTCCACCATTCATTTAATTTCTCCATTGTTTCTAAAGAATCCATATCTTTAAACTCTACAAATATTATATGATTTTCATCTTTATTAAATAAAATAGTATCAGGAGAAGAAAAATTATCTCCTAAAAAATAACCTTTTTGAAATAAAGATTGAATAAAAATATCAAAATCTATATAACTTTTTGAATTATTATTACAAATTCCATCACTAACTTTTTTTAAATCAACAAACTTTGCATTTTGATTAAAATGTTCCTCTATATAATCTACCATTGAAAAGTATCTTCTAATGATATCTTTTCAAGGGTACTAAAAGGTTCTGATAGTATTTCGTATATCTCTTCTAAATTATTATTTACATTTCTAATTGTAGTGTTATTTTCATCTTTTTCTGCCATATAAAAGTTTGAAGATATTTTTTCTTTTTGACTAAATAGTTCTAAAGCTTCAATCATATAAGGACTATGAGTAGTTACAACTATATTTATATTATTTTTTACAAGTAATACTATTAATTCTGCATATTTCAACTGCCATTGTGGATGAAGATGTACTTCTGGTTCATCTATAATAATAATACTTCTTTCATCTATAAAACCACTATTAAAAAGCATTTGTAAGATACCAAATGATTTAATACCACTAGCAGTATTTATACTTTTATATCTTTTACCATCTTTTTTAATATAAATAAACTCTTTCTCTTTAGAAACAAATTTCATCTCCCCATTAACAATTTCTGATATTTTTTGAGATAATTCATTATTTAAAAATTCTTCATCATTATAAATAGATTCTTTTAATTTTGAATCTATATCTTTAATATGAAAAGATACATTTGGCATACCCATCAAGTTTAACCTATCATTTTTATCTCTTATTTCAAAATATGATTTTGAATTTTTAATAGATTCATTAAAGTTTAAAATCATTGGTGTTTCTATTAATGTGCTATCATTAAAATATAATTCATCATTTAATTGAAAATCTATCTCATTTATATTTGAGATATCAATATTTAGAATCTCATTTTCAAATTCTTTAATATTAATATGTGATAATTCATTATTTTTTTTATGTTTGTTTACTAACTCACCTGAAAATTCTGAAAATAATATCTTTTTAAATGCTCTTTTTATAGTTTCATTTTTATTATCATCTTGTCCAACTATTATTTTTAACTCTTGAAGTATATCATATATTATTCTAATACTTTTATTATCAATAAAGTCAATTCTTTTATTAATTGCTTCTATATTACTTTTGATAATATCTTCCATAAATGAGATAGGATAAAACATATCTTTTATCTTGGTATCTTCATTAAAATTAATCTTTCTTCTAAGAATAAAATATATTTTATCAACTAGTTGTTTAATATTTTTTTCTTTATCTTCTTCTAAATCTTCTTTATATCTACTAATTGATTTAATAATGGAAAATAAAACTTTTCCAATTGTACTCTTACCTGTATCATTATATCCAGCAATAACAGTCAAGCCATCAATAGTAATATTTGCTTTTTTAATAATACCAATATTTTCTAAAGTAAGTTCCATTTATTTCTCCAATTTATAGAAATTATTCTATCTAATTATTAATTATCTTCTAGTTAAATAACTAAAAATTACAAAATTAGAGATTTATATTTATTCTCTTATCATCTCAAAACATACTTATAACATTTTCCGGGAATAATAGTCATATCCCACAAGATAGAGATTTGCTCTTGTAGCCATCTTCTTGTTTTACCACTTTGAGAGTATCGGGCTTCTTTTAATAGTGTTCTTTGTGATACTCCATCTGGATAATTTACTATAACTTTTAATATATCTTGATAAAATTTCTCCTTATCTTTTAAATCATCATTTTTATTTGTTTTTGAAACTCTAAAAA